>DASYMY010000397.1:0-3538 GCA_036008825.1 Glaciihabitans sp. | reverse complement strand
CCTTCCCAGCACCGAACCCACCAGCACCAGAACCGGATCCAGCGGCCGACCCTGAACCACCAGGGCCAAAGCCACCACCGGGCAGAAAACCACCCACCGAGCCACTACCCGGCCCGAAGCCGCCCGTTCCCTGCCCACCAGGTCCGAACCCGGTGTTGCCGTAGCCACCCGTGGTGCCGTAGTCACCGCCACCAGCACCGACACCACCTGTCGTCGTGGGCGGGAGGTACCCAGCCGTCGTGGTGCCACCTGACTGCGAACCCGGGGTTACAGTGCCCGGCGGCGACACATAGTTGCCCGAATTACCACCCTGCTGCGGCACACCACCCTCAACCGACCCACCATTGTGACCAGGATCGTTGTAGCCGGAAACTCCACTTGTGTCGCCTGCGGTACCGCCGCGAGAGTTGGAGGTGCTCTCCTGATTGGTTCCGAAACCAGTCACGTCCTGCGGGGACCCAGGCCCGGTTCCCGGGGAGGTGGGCTTGATGTCAGCCCCGCCTGGAGGCAACCCCAGTTCCCCGTATTGCGAGGGAGCAGTCCAGCGTCCGGAGTTGTCGGTCGATTGGCCGTGGTAAGTGTTGTACCCCTCGACGACCTGCTGAGCTTTCTGATTCCAAGCGTCGATCTCATTCGACCGGTTCGACAAAAACGACACCGGGGTATCGCTGACCCAGTCGTCCTTCGGCTTTTCACCAAGAGGCCCGACCGCAGCAACCTTCCCCTGAAGATCCTTGAACGAACTTCCCTGGCCGGTATACAACCCCTGCGCCTGAGTGAGGTGCTCACCACTCACCTGCGACGCCTGCACCATAGGCCCGGCACCGGCATACGCCTGCCCAGCGGCGTCACCCTGCCAATGGTCCCGCATCGCTCCTTGCAGCTGCAGCATGTCCTCGGCGATCTCGTCGTGCAGCTTGGACAACTGACCAGACTGGTCGCTACCCGAATACATACCGTTCGGGCCTTTGCCCTGACTCACCAGATCCATAATCTGCTGCGGCGTGTACGCCATCACGTACCACCCTTCAACGTCGCCATCGCAGCCTCAGCCGCTTTGACCGCCATTGAGCAAGGATCAGAGTAATAAGGTGACGAATTCCGGAAGTCTGCGCTGATCGTAATCACTTCGTCGTTGCTGACACCGACAGCCACCTGGCAACCACCGTCGTTCCGATCGTCGTGGGACCCAAAGAAAGCCGCCGGATAACCCGCGACGTCGGGAGCCACTTTGAAGTAACCCGATTTGTTGTCCTGATTTTTGTATACCGTGCTCAGGCCCCCGTTACCGGGGACGAAACCGAACGCCACTGTGTTGTGGTCATTGTCGGCCCAGCTGCAGATCGGTGCGACGTTGCCGTCAGCCTTGCTGCTTGTCGTCAGGTTAGCGACCTGACTTGCCTGAGCCTGACTGAGCACGGTGCAGGGGTCCTGTTCAAACTTGGACGCATCCAGCGGGTTCGGCACCTGCGGCGCAGTCAACTTGCTACTCGTAGGTGACGATGGACCCGACGACGCCAACGGTGTCGGGCTGTTCACCGGTGTCGTACACGCTGCCAACGCGAGCAGTGTGGTGGCCGCTACCCCGGCAAAGACGATCAGCTTCATTGCCGGCCCCCGGGCTTGTGAACAGCATCCAGAGCGGCCTGCTCCTGCTTCTCGTACACGTCGATGGCGTCTTTGAGCTTGTCGGCGTACGCCTGCGCATATTCTTGCTGGCCCTTGACGTTGGCCACATAGGCATCGGCATGGGCATCGGCTGCCTGCTTCTGCAAAGTGCTGCCCTCGTCCTCGGCAGGCTTGTCCACCGCGGGTAGCTGTTGCCCCAGTTGAATGGCAGTTTTAAGCTTATCGGCGATGGACTGCCACCGGGGAAGGATCGCCCGCATGGCGTCGGCGTCCATGACGAACCCGCCGCCGGAGGCGGCGGCGTTGGCAGCCGCGTCCTCCTGCTGGCGCTGCTGGTACATCTTCACGGCGCCCGAGTTGAACCGTTCGTCTGCTTGACGGTCCTGCGACTGCCGTCGTGCCTGTTCCTCAGGAGTGAGGTACCCAGCCCGGCCCGGCGGCTGCGCCTGCGGTGGTGGGGGCTGACTTCCCCCGCTGTGTGCCGGCTGCTGCTCGTTGCCCACTACGTCCTCCCCTTGCGGCCCTCACCACCCATACCTGCACTAACGAACCGATAGTAGCGGCACGCACACCGATTGTCCGGAAGACAGCGAAGGATCACTACCTGTATCTGTGTCTTGGTGACAGCTCGTCTCACCCTCGCTGGTCACCTCCCGAAGGAGTCCTCACCAGGCCACAGCGTGCGGTGCCGACGCAACGTCGCCTCGTACTCGACATAGGCCCGGGAGACCGCCGGGCCACCAGCAGCCATCATGTCGTCATAGGCCAACGCGGTCTCCGCATGCAACGAGCCGACCTGGTCCAAACCCCGAGCCGCCCGCGCCGCCTGATCGCTCATCGCAGCAGTGCCGAACCCACACTCACCCAACGCTGCGAGTTGGTCCGCGATCTCCCGTTGCGTCTGCGCCAGCCCCCTCGCCAGCGTCGCCTGGCGGTGCAACTGGTCGCCGTACCCTGCTCGTCAACCGCCGGCTCCACGTCCCGTTGTTCGTCAGCCATGGCATCGATGATTCCGCAGGCACCCCAGTGAGCGGCCCGCACACCAGGCCTGGGCGCGACCAGCGACGGTGTGCCCGGACTTCGACGTGCCCTCGGCCGCAGTGCGCAGCCGTTACACGTCAGGCGGTTCTTCCGCCGCAAACGGGGACTGCGCGCGCCGGACGTTCGTCGAGCAAGTGGGAAGGGCTGGCCATCGCGGTGCCGTCGGCAAAGTTCGCTGTCGCGTCAAGTGCTGACCGCGATCGGACGGGCGCTGGCCAACGAGGGTTGGTGCGCGGCTGGCCGCGCGGGTACGGCGATCGCGACATCGCGGACGACGCTGCGGCTGGGTACCGGCGAGACCTGAGTCCCTGATCACCACCCCAAGGTGGGCCTGAGGTGTTCCCGCCCACACCGGCGCAGGTACGGACCGGGCGCTGCGGAACCCGTCACGCCGCCACACCCGATGTGACGGGCATAAACCGCGACTGACCTGGTGAAATGGAACCTGTGACGGGCGTGACGGGTTTACCTGACACCCGTCACGAACTCAGAAAACGCTCCCCGCGAGGCCATTTCCGACACCGCGCCAGAGGGTGTCACGCACGGCTCGCGCGATCCGGAAAACGTCGATCCGGGCGGCATCACGAGGTTACCTCCGGGTCAGTGGGCGCGACCGACGCGAGGATTTCTCCAGCTCGGGTCACGGCAGCGCGAAGCTCGTTCAGGTGATCGGTGAGTAGCTCGCATCCCAGTGGAGTGAGCCGCCATTGGGACAGCCGCCCTTCGCTGGGCGTGACCCGTTTTGACGGACATCCAAGATCAGGGGGCGGGAGCCTCCGGAAGGATGTCGTTCATCATGGAGACTATGGGCAAGAAGAGGCCTCGGGCTCGTCGTTCGTTCACGCGGGAGTTCAAGGCCGAGATCGTT
>DASYMY010000396.1:0-2452 GCA_036008825.1 Glaciihabitans sp. | reverse complement strand
CGTCACGGTCCTCCTCCTGCCGCTAGTCCGACTTGCCCATGCCGCTGTCACCGGTGAGGTCGCGGTCGTTCATCCCAGCCAGGTTCGGGCGGGCGGCGACAAGTTTGTCCTTGTTCCCGCCCACGGCGTCGGTCAGCGCCTGCACCTTCTGCGCGATTTCCTGCGTCTCGACCTCCTGAATGTGCCTGGTGAGATCGTCGACCGCCTGCTTCATCGAGTTGATGATCGACTCGACCGAGTCCCCGGATGCCGTGATGCTTCCCACGCCCGCACTCCCCACGGACGCGGCCGCTCCGATCGCCACAAGCGGCACAATGCCCCCAGTCGCGACAGCAACACCCACTCCACCGATCGCTACGACTGCGGAGAGTACTGAGAAACCAAAACTCCACTGATTTTTACCGCAGCCACCAGCGTTATCGAGTGCATTCTTCGTGCTTTCCGCGATTTTGTCGATGTCATTGCGCGCTCTGAGCCACATCTCCTTGTGTGCCTGGAGGGTGCCTTTGAGAGTGGACAGCATCGCGAACTGGTTTCCGGAAACTGTTTTGAAGGTGTCGATAAAGTTGGCCTTGAATGCCATTACTGCGTCGCCGGTCCAGCCTTGCAGATACCCACCGTCGGTCGTCATCTTGTCCAGGTGTGGGTTCGCCAAGCTCACGTCTTTGCTGAGTTCCGTGTTGTTGACAGACCCGGTATTCAGCTTCCCCATGGCCGCGTTGAGATCGGCGATCAGTGGATCGTACCTCACCGGATCAGGAAGCCTGGAAAACGGCTCGAACATTGCCTCAATGAATGCGTAGTGCCGCCTGAATTGCTCGGGATCGGGGTTCGATCCGCCCGCAGTCGCGTGCTTTTGGGCGTACTCCTTCACCGCCAGCTCGACAGCCTTCTCCTTGATATCCTTCGCGTGCTGCATGAGCTGGTCGAAAGTCATAGCTTGCCGCCCAGTTCTGGATCATTCTGCGCGCGGCGGTATAACTCGTCGCGCGCTGCATGATCGGTCTCCGCATAATGCCGCGCAGCCTTGTCCAATGCCGTGGCCGTATCATCCAGATTGGCCTTGGTTTCCTTCAGTAATCCCGCCACGGCATCGTGCAGCTCGAGATAAGCCCGGTACACCGGACCGAGCGCGTCACCACCAAATTGCTCTGGACGCCGCATCGCGCGGTCTACCTCGCCACGGACGCGGTCGCAGGTGCCGATCGCGTCACCGTAGTCGGCCGAGACTATCGGGAAATCTACCTTCGCCACTTTCTCTAGTTCGTACAGGTCAACGCCGAACTCTTTACCTTGATGAACCACGTTCCCCCTCGATCCTCATCCGCTCACATGCCGGTTGATACCGCTTGTTCAGCTCCGCACTCGACGACCTATGCGCGTTGACCCCAACCGAGATCGACCCGATGGCTACCCGGTATTTTAAGTTTCCCCTCGTTGGTGTCGACCTTCCCGTGAGCGCTGACAGCTAACGTGCGTGGCGTAGCTGTTCCAGGAGGTCGTAGGTTTTGCTGATCACCGTGTCGGCACGTCCAGGAGCGACGTTGACGTACCGTTCGTAGCCGGGTTCCTCGGTGAACGAAAACAGGTACCGGCCCTGCTCGGTGTCGTAAAAGGTGCAGCAGCTGTCCCCGGTGGTGCGGTACCCACCGAGCCCATCCCGATAACCCGCAGAGATCTGGCCCCCGCCGAAACGAGGCAATCCAGCCACGTCCAGGACCCGCCGCACGTCACGCCGAGCCTGTCCGCCGTTCATGGCTTCGCGCAGATCGGATTCTGGCACCGACAACGCCGGCCCCACCCCCGGCGACACATCCGGCAGCTCGAACACCAGGTCCTCGACGAGCGCCTCAGCACAGGCAGGGCGCAGCACCACGTTTCCCGACGACGGCAAATGGCAGGCCAGCACCGCGTCGCGGCCACTGGCCGCGACATGCAGCTGGTATTGCCCGGTGGCAGCCTCCACGGTCGCCGAGAACGCCTGACCAGCCCGGCCCAGCACAGTTACCGTGCGGAGAAACTCGTCACTCGGACCGCCAGCGCGCCACAAGCCATGCTCCGCGAGCAACTCGCGGACACCGTCCTGGTGGGCCTGTACTTCTGCGGGGTTGCGCCACACCGGCTCCGGGGCCAGCGTGGCCGGCAAAGACACCCCGGCGGCCTCCGCACCAACCAGGAGACAGTCCAAGGGCAGCACGACTTCACGATCAATCACCAACACCGTGTGCCCCTACAGACCGATAACAGGCGGTGTCGCCTTCGGCAACTCACCCACCAGCGCATCGTCCGGGTCACGTTCCAGCAAGTAGTCCGCGGTCTTGTGCTCGGAGTCCTCAGCCCCCTCACCGTTACCGCCGCGTCCCATACCGCCACCAGCACCCATACCCGCTCCACCGGGCCGCCCCGCGCCACCAGCAGAGCCACCGCCACCGACTCGGCTACCTGCCCCTGA
>DASYMY010000395.1:0-3957 GCA_036008825.1 Glaciihabitans sp. | reverse complement strand
CCGACGTCTATCAGGGCAGCGAACTGTGGGAGACCAGTTTGGTTGACCCTGATAACCGGCGACCCGTGGACTTCGCCCTGCGTAAGCAACTGTTGGCCCGTATCGATGCCGGTACCCTGCCAGACATCGACGAGACCGGTGCAGCAAAACTGTTGGTCACCTCCCGCGCGCTGCGTCTTCGTCGGGACCGCCCCGAACTGTTCACGCGGTACGCCCCGCTCCCGGTCATCGGAGAAGCAGCTCAGCATGCTGTCGCATTTGACCGCGGTGGAGCCATCACGATTGCCACCCTGCTACCTGTCGGGTTGGCCGAACGTGGAGGATTCGGAGACACCATTGTTCCGGTGCCAGGACACCGTGTCGTCGATGTACTGACCGGAACCGTTTACGACGGAGGAAACCTTGCCATCAGCGAGCTTCTCTCCACCTACCCTGTCGCGCTTCTGGTACCCGCAGAATGACTATTTTGGCGAAGGAGCCACTCATGACGTCCACCCCTATAACTGAAGTGTGGGCGCCCAACGCCCGCAGCGTGACCCTCCGGCACTCCGGAGGAGACGTAACGATGACCAGCGACGCCCACGGGTGGTGGCGTGCGCCGTTCATCCTGCCAGCAGGGACCGATTACGGTTTTATTCTTAACAACAACGAGCAGGTCCTCCCCGATCCACGATCGCGTAGGCAACCGCACGGCGTCCATAAGATGAGCCAGTGCTTTGATGACACCGAACACGAATGGCAGGATGCCTCGTGGACAGGTCGCCAACTCGCGGGTGGGGTCATCTACGAAATGCACCTGGGGACTTTCACCCCAGAAGGCACTCTCGACTCCGCAATTGACCGCCTCGACCACCTGGTCGAGTTAGGCATCGACTTTGTGGAACTACTGCCGGTCAACTCCTTTAATGGAACCCATAACTGGGGTTACGACGGGGTTCTCTGGCACAGTGTGCACGAGGGCTACGGTGGCCCGGCCGCTTACCAGCGCTTTGTTGACGCCTGCCATGCTCGCGGTCTCGCCGTCATTCAGGACGTTGTGTATAACCACCTGGGCCCCAGCGGCAACTATCTGCCGCTGTACGGACCGTACCTTCACGAAGCCAGCGCGAACACCTGGGGCTCGTCCGTGAATCTTGACGAGCCCGCAGTGCGCCGCTACATCCTTGACAACCTCGCCATGTGGATGCGGGATTACCACGTGGACGGGCTTCGTCTCGACGCGGTACACGCACTGGTCGACACCAGCGACAAACACATCCTGCAGGAGATGGCAGAGGAAACGGATGCGCTCAGCGCCTTCCTCGGCCGCCCCCTCACACTGATTGCCGAGTCGGACCTCAACGATCCGAAGTTGATCATGCCGCGTGAAGCCGGAGGGTACGGACTGACCGCGCAGTGGAGCGACGATTACCACCACAGTGTGCACGTCGCGTTGACAGGTGAGACAACTGGTTACTACGCCGACTTCGCCTCGCTTGGTGCACTGGCGAAAACCTCCACACAGGGGTTCTTCCACAACGGAACGTTCTCGTCATTCCGCGAACGCACTCACGGTCACCCCATTGATGCTGCCGTCCCCACCTGGCGTTTGGTTACCTTCTCTCAGGACCACGATCAAATTGGCAACCGTGCTGTCGGCGACCGCCTGACCGCCACCCTCGACTTTGGGCAGCTAGCGATTGCCGCTGTTCTGACCCTCACCGGCCCGTTCACGCCCATGCTCTTTATGGGCGAAGAGTGGGGAGCCTCATCCCCCTGGCAGTTCTTCACCTCTCACCCGGAGCCAGAGCTAGGTAAGGCCACGGCCGAGGGCCGGATTGCCGAGTTCGAGAAGATGGGTTGGGACCCGGACATTGTCCCGGACCCCCAGGACCCCGCCAGCTTCACCCGCTCGAAATTGAACTGGGAGGAATCCGCCTCAGGAGACCATGCGCGACTGCTCGGACTGTACCAAGAGCTCGCGGTTCTCCGCCGAAGCAGACCTGAATTCACTGACCCGCACTTCAGCCACCTCTCAGCGACATACAGCGATGAGCGCCGTTGGTTCAGGCTAGAGCGTAGGGGTGTCACCACGTTGATCAACTTTTCCGACAACTCGGTAACGCTTCCGATCCCAGTCGAATCGACAACACTATTTACGACGGATGCCACCGTGCGCCTGGTCGACGGCGAAGCGACTCTGCCGCCTCGATCAGCGGTAATAGTTGCTCACGAGCCCGAACTGCCGCTGTAGCGTTTTCACAAAAGAGCCGCCGGGGATGTGTGTGTCACTCAGACGCACACATCCCCGTTTTGTGATGCCGAGCACTGCAGCAGCGGCCGACCCTGTCAAGGGGTGAGTGCATTATTGCTGGGAAATTTCCCCCATGTTTCAATGGGATTACCCCCAAAGGTGGGGGAAGCCGGTTGTCCTCCGGTCGCTACAGGAAAGGACTTCTTATGGTCATCTCCCACCCGCAATTACGCGGAACTAGCCGTGATCTCTCCATTGCCGTTGTCACGGACGACGTGTATAGCGTGATGTCAGAACACGACACTCTCGGGTACGTTCACAAGGTGGGGCCGGTGTATGTCGCTCTCAGTGGCGACGTACTTAGCCACGCCGTCGAAGTTGGTCAATCGCTGAGTTGGGACCAGGCCCTCCGAATGGTGCGATCAAGCGCCAGCTAGATGTTTCTTTCAGCACCTCATTGCCCCCCATTTGCGGCCAATGAGGTGCTGCGTCGTTAAGGCTCCGACCTGGGCGCATACGTCCCATACTGGGCAACGACAGCCGAAGTTAGCTCACTACCACTCGGGCGAGATGAAGACAATCCCGCGCGGCGAGAACCATGGGCGTGTGAAACTTGCCCCACGTGATCCGACCAGGTTCCGTGCAATGGAGCGCGAGGCGATGTCGGATGGCGCCGCTGTACTCCACGATCCTTCACTGGGTTGTGTCGGGGGCGGTGACACACATGGTCCGGGTGGCCTGAGCGAGGGCACCCGGACCGACCACCGAAGGGATCATCGTTGTGATATGAAAGAGCGCTCCCAATCCCCGTAGTTTCACAATTGATACGGCGTTCACGCGGCGTTATTGTGCCTACTAACGCACGATCTGATAGTCAGTACCAACAGAACGGATGGAATCACGTGGGAAAAATTTTGTATGGGGACTCTGGGGTCGAGATTGTTTTTGACGACCGCGACATGGCCCATCTTCAGCTCGTCATTGGCGCGAAACTGCGTCGTCGGGAGAGCTTTTTCTTTTCCTGGCGCGACGATCCCGCTGTCGGCGATGGTCGCAGCAGTATCTGGATCGATGCGGCCATCCCGTTGTACTTCAAGTTTTATGGCAGTAAACAGCCCACGATCAACCGCGAATGGTTGGAGTTGTTGACGCTATCGGCTAACTCCGCGCAGGGCATGCAGTTTATGGACGAGCCTCACGGCACCCCAGAGCAGGCAAAAGCTTCCAAAATGTAGTTTCTAACTGCTCTAGGCAGTACCGCCCAGCTTGGCGATTCGTTGAAGGGCGTGCACCTCACTGGAGGACGGGCGGCCCAACAGCACCGCAAGGCCAGCCAAGACAATCTTTGTTGCAGTTTTCGCGGGCCACCAGGGGCGACGAAGTCCCAACAATGCTCGGACCTCTGGGTCCAATGTCGCCACTGCCCCGGCGAAAAGAATTCGGTATCCCGGCATCACCGCGGGATGAAGTGGTGGAGTGCGGATGAACTTAATCGCCTCGGCCACCCGATTATCGCTGACGAGCTCGCGTCGAAACTCGGCGAGCTGCTCCCGTAGCTCCCTTTCGCTCCGAGGCGGACGGCCTACCCCCATCAGATCCCCGGCGATTGACCACTCCTGCAGATACCGGTCGGCACCTCCAGGGATCGACCCGTTGTAGTGCTGGTGTGCGCTGAGAAAGGACTCCGCAAAGACCACGTGCACCCAGCGCGCCAGGTCAGAGTC
>DASYMY010000394.1:0-11713 GCA_036008825.1 Glaciihabitans sp. | reverse complement strand
CGACGGGAGGGTGCTCACTGTGGTCTCCGCCGTCTCCAACGATGACAGCAGCACGGTCGCCGTTGACGGCGACCTAGTGGTGATCACCCCAGGGGCAACCCCCGGCGTGTATGGCGCGGTGTACACCATCGAAAACGACGTGGGTGGCACCAGCTCCAACTTTGTTCGCGTCACCGTTGATCCCGACGCGCCACTGAGCCGACCCGTGGTCACCGACACTGTGCTCACCCTTAGCGATGTGGGGGAACGTGATGAAGTGAGCGTTGATGTGCTCGCCAACGTCTTTTTCGCCGACGGAAACCCGCGCAGCCTCATTTTGAGTGTGCAGCCGGGGTATGAGGAATCTGCCCGGGTGACTTCAGAGGGTTTGATCCGTGTGAACCGCGCCGACAGTAGCCAGATCATCCCGTTCCGGGCAACGCACCCCTCCGACCCCTCCGTCTACAGTTACGGCTTCATCTGGGCGCCTGGATTCGATGACGCCCTCCCACAGCTGAACCGCAACGCGCCTCCCCTCTCGGTCGTCAGCGAAGAACCTCTGCGCATAAACCTCGCGGAGTACGTGCTGGTCACCGGAGACCGGCAGCCCAGGCTCACCGATGCCAGTCTGGTGCGCGCCACTCACGGCAACGGCGCCGCCCTCGTTGTGGATGACACCACCCTTGTTTTCACCTCGGCTGATCGTTACTTCGGCTCAGCCTCCATCTCGTTCCAGGTTACGGATGCCAGCGACGGCAACGACCCGTCCGCTCACACCGCAACGCTGGTGCTGCCGATCACCGTTCTGCCTCGAGAGAACCAACCTCCCGTCTTCTCCGGCGCCGTTATCGATATCGAACCGGCCGAAGAGCGCACCATCGATCTCACCCGGCTAACCACCTATCCGTACCCGGATGACGCGGACGAGTTGGCGTACACCATCGAGACGGTCCCCGAGGGGTTCACTTACGCGTTAGACGGGGCCGAACTGACCCTTCGTGCGAACGACACCGTGCCCATCGGCAGCCAAACGGCTATGACCGTTGGGGTGCGTGACGCGATGGCTGAGGGGCGGCCGGGTCGAATCCAACTCGGTGTTGTTCCCTCCACCCGTCCGCTGGCACGCGCATCCACCGACACTGCTGTTGTGCGTCGGGGCGAAACCACCACGATTGACGTTCTTGCCAATGACGCGGCAACCAACCCGTTCCCGGGAAGCGCTCTAACGGTGACCGCAATTCGTGGCCTAGACAGTGCGTCTCTGCCAGCGGGCGTGCGAGTCACCCCGAGCGCCGACCGCACCACATTGGTGGTGGACATCGCCGATACCGCGGCGCCCACCGATACTGCCCTGCAATACCAGGTCACAGACGCGACAGGGGATCCGTCGCGGGCTGTGTGGGGAACGGTGCGCATCTCGGTGCAGGACCGGCCAGACCCGGTTACCACCGTCCGAGTGACCGACTTGGCTGACGAAGAGCTCACCGTTGCCTGGAACGGGGGAGCATTCAACAACTCGCCCATTACCGGATACCGGGCAGTTGTGTCCGCCGCTGACACTGGTGCGGTGATCAGTGACACCGAATGCAGTGGTTCCCCCTGCGACGTGGCAACAGGTGGCAATGGGTCCGCAAACGCCGTGCGTGTTGCGGTTACCGCCAGTAACGCCATCGGCGCCTCCGACGCCACCAGCACCGCAGGTCGGGTCTGGAGCGATGTTGTGCCGCTGCAGCCGGCCGCCCTCGCCTCATCCCCGGTGGACGGTGGGTTGCGCATTACGTGGAACAAACCGGCCAGCTCTGGCGGATCACCGATCACCCGATACGTGGTGACGGTTGGTCCGCTCGCCCCGCAAGAAATTGAGGTGCCAGCAGGGGACGATGTGGGTACCTCCTACGAAACAACCATCACCGATTGGCGGCTGGTCAACGGATCCAACGTCACTTTCACTGTGAGCGCGCGCAA
This sequence comes from Glaciihabitans sp., assembly GCA_036008825.1. GTDB lineage: Bacteria > Actinomycetota > Actinomycetes > Actinomycetales > Microbacteriaceae > Glaciihabitans. The sequence continues at coordinate 9,769 of DASYMY010000394.1, read as the reverse complement.
CGATGCCACGGAGTCTTTGGTGCAGTGGACGCGCGCCAGTGCAACCGGAACACCCGCCGGCGCCCCCATCCGCGCCAGTGCCCCATCCGCAACCGTTACCCCAGACGAGGCGGGCACAGCCACACTGGCCTGGGCTGACGGCTTCAACGCCAACGGGCGCCCCATTAGCAACTACTACGCGGCGGTATTCACCGGTGAAGCTCCCACCTGTACGGTCAGCGGCACCCTGCCTGGAACCATTGAAGTACCACCGGCCAGCGACAGCTTCGTCTCGGTTGGCACACAAACACAAACGACATTCACAAGCCTCGACGCCAATACCACCTACCGGTTCGCCGTCTTCGCCTTCAACGGCATGGGCTGCACCGACAGCGTAATTGTGGAGGCAACACCGCGGGAGCGCCCGGGAACGGTCACTGCAGCCACCATCACCGAACCGTTAAGCAGCGGCGCGTTCACCTGGGACCACCAGATCGGCGCGGTCACGGTTGATGGTGCCAGCGACAACATCACCGCCGTAATGTATCGCTTCGTTGGCGACGAGGTGGAGGGCTCCCAGCACGGTCCAGAACCGCTCGGATCATTCCTCCTGTCCACCAATGGCAGTCACTACGGCAGCAACGTGCGCGTGGAGCTGAAGGCCTGTGCAACCTACGCGGAGTTCACTCAGCCGCTGTGTAGCGCGGAGTGGTCAGAGCCGCTCCCGGTTGGGGTAGCCATCAACAACACCGTTCTCGGCGGGTTGGACGCCACGCTAGACGAGACTGAAGTGGACACGGATGCCGCCACAACCGGGCAGTACTCGTTCACCTCGTCTCCCGAGGGACAGTACAGCGCCGTGACATACTCCTGTGGTGCCGCAGCGGTGCCACTCACCGACGGCGAAGCGGGGGAGTGCGCGGTCACCGCGGCCGCTGACGGCGCATCCCCAACGTTCCCCGACCTCACCGTGACCATCACGGTGGACGGCACGCAGTACCCCCGCGACTACCGCTGGATCGACTATGACTAGAGCCCACCCATCACGACAGGAAACCGCATGAGTATGACACCGGAACAAGCTGCCTGGTTCTCGGACACCTTCGGTCGGATGGTCGCGAACGTTGAACAGGTGCTGTTGGGTAAAACCTTTGTGATCCGCCTGGGATTCACCTCACTGCTCACGGGCGGTCACCTTCTGCTTGAGGACTACCCGGGAACAGGAAAAACTTCCCTCGCCCGCGCCATTGCGCAAACTGTTCAAGGCTCCAGCAGCCGAATCCAGTTCACCCCCGACCTGCTCCCCGGCGACATCACCGGTGTCAGCATCTTCGACCAACGCAGCAATTCGTTTGAGTTCCACCGCGGACCCGTCTTCGCCAACATTGTGCTGGCAGACGAGATCAACCGAGCGAGCCCCAAAACGCAGGCCGCTCTGCTTGAGGTGATGGAAGAGTCGCGCGTTAGCGTTGACGGCGTCTCCCACGAAGTGGGGTCCCCGTTTATGGTCATAGCCACCCAGAACCCGATTGAACAGGCAGGAACCTATCGCCTGCCCGAAGCCCAACTGGACCGGTTTCTGATCAAAGCCTCTATCGGTTACCCGGACCACGCCTCAACGGTTCGTATTCTGGAAGGGGCTAACAGCAATGCGCACCAGCAAAGCATCGACCCCATCGTCACGGACCAGGTGCTCGCCAGCATGCTCCAGCTCGCCCGTACTGTTCACGTTGACCCCGTTATTAACGACTACGTGTCACGGCTGGTCGACGCCACCCGGTCCGCCGTCGAAGTGCGGTTAGGGGTCAGCGTGCGCGGAGCGCTGGCCTTGGTACGCACAGCCAAAACTCTGGCCGCCGCCAACGGGCGCCACTACGTCACCCCTGATGACATCAAAATTCTGGCCGAACCAGTACTCGCGCACCGACTTCTCCTCGACGCGGAAGCCGAGTTCGACGGTGTTACCGCCTCCAGCGTGATTGGCGCGCTCCTCTTGGAGACCACCCCACCCAGTGAACGGCAGCCTGTGTGAGCGCGTCTCGAGACGGCGGATCACCCAGCACCCCCACAGCAACCCGATCCCGATCACGCTGGGGCACAACACAGTCGCTCACCGGCACTGCTGGGCGCTCACCGGCACGACCGGTCCGATCCGGCTTTGCCGCTGATGCACTCGCCGGGGCATTCTTTGTATGGCGGATGTCTCAACTGGCGGCCCGCCGCGTGTGGGCTCGTATCGCCGCAGTGATCACAGTGCTGGGCTGGGTTCTCATCGCGGTCGCGCCTGCGGCACTTGTGCTGGGCTACACCCTCGGCTGGCAGGAGCTGGTCGTCGTCGGTTGGGCCACAACGGTCCTGCTTCTTCTGGCCGCGCTGTACCTGGTCGGCGGTGCCACCCTCGCGGTGGACCTGCAGCTGACTCACCCCCGTGTGGTTGTTGGTCACACCGCGACGGCGGAAATGGTGGTTCGTCATGAGGGCAGAGCGCCGCTGTCTGCCTCCGTTGTTGAAGTTCCCGTGGGGGAGCGGCTGATCGATGTCGCCCTTCCCGCCCTCCGGCGCGGTACCCGGCACGTTCATGAGTTCGACATTCCCACCTCACGGCGTGGTGTTGTGACGGTGGGTCCCGCTCGCAGTGTGCGCGCCGACCCCATCGGCCTGGTGCGCCGTGAGCAGGTGTGGACGGGGCACACCCTGTTGTACGTGCACCCGCGCACCATCGCTCTGGCCAGTATGAGTACCGGACTGGTGCGGGACTTGGAGGGAACGCCCACTCGCGACCTCTCCACCAGCGATATGTCTTTTCACGCCCTCCGTGAGTATCAGCCGGGTGATGAGCGCAGGTCCATCCACTGGAAGTCGACCGCCAAAACCGGACGCTACATGGTGCGGCAGTACGAAGAAACCCGCCGAAGCCACCTGCTCATTGCCCTCAGCCTGGCGGAGGCCGACTTCGCTAACGATAGTGAGTTTGACCTGGCCATTGAGGTGGCTGCGTCACTCGGTGCACGCGCAATTCGGGACACCCGCGATGTCAGCGTGATTGTCAGCGCCGCGCCAGCACCGTTCGCCCGCCGTGCAGCCCCCACGGTTGCCGCACTGGCAACTCTGACGCGGGCGCGTTTACTCGACGATCTCACACCGCTGCACCGCATCTCCACCGCGGCTAGCCTCACCGAAGTCGCGCGGGTTGCCGCCGACAGGGTTGTTGGCGTTTCGGTCGCGTTTGTGGTGTGCGGATCGCCGGTGACAGCCGCACAATTGCGTTCAACGGCGAACGAGTTCGGCCCCGGAGTGGAAGTGGTTGCGATCCTCTGTGACCCTGACCGGGTTCCCGGCGCTCGCCGCGTCGCCGCACTGACGGTTATCACCGTGGGCTCTCTGGAAGACCTGCAACGCTCCCTCGCACGCTCGGTGGCACTGTGACATCCGCCTCGGTGAAATCCACCCCTGTGAGAATTCGATCGGCTGTGCCGTCGCTGGCCGATACCGCGCTGAACACTCTGCTGCTTGGCGCCACGATGGCCATCGCCTGCAGCGCATTGTGGCCCATCTATCGCACCCCGCATCTGCTGATTGTGGTGGGTGTCGCCGTGCTAGCCGGAAGTGCGATCGCCATCGCAGGAGCCTGGCTGCGCTGGTCCGCGCCCGTCGTCGCCATTGTCACGGTGCTGAGCTTTGTTGCGCTTGGTGTACCGGTTGCCGTTCCCGATCAGGCCAACGGAGTGTTGCCCACAGTCGAGGGTCTGATTTCGCTGCTCGCCGGGGTTGCTCTGGGGTGGAAACAGCTGCTCACCATCTCGCTTCCCGTCGGCAGCTACCAGGGCCTTTTTGTGCCGTTTTTTGCCCTCATCCTGGTGGTAACCGTGGTGTCGTTGAGTACGGCGTTGCGGGCGAAACGTGGCGCCCTGGCTGCTACCGGACCGGCTGTGGTGTACCTGACCGCTGTGGCTTTTGGGCAGAGCACCGAGTTCTGGTCAACGCTCACCAGCCTGTCCCTGCTGGGGCTCAGCCTGGTCTGGGTGGCTCTGCGTGCAGCACGCCGTCGACGCCAACTCACCGGATCCTCCCGCGGCTGGCGATACGCCACCGCCGGTGTCCTGATTTTCAGCTGCGCGGTGGGCGCAGCAATCGTTGCGCCCCTCGCCGTTCCTCTTAGCTCTGAGCGGCACGTGCTGCGCTCCGCCACTGAACAACCCTTCGACCCCCGCGACTACGTCAGCCCACTCAGCACATTCCGCACCTACTGGGACCCCACCACCGAAGACCAGGTTCTGATGACCGTCGACGGTCTGCCCGAAGGAGCGCGCCTCCGCATCGCTGCCCTCGACACCTACAACGGAATTGTGTACTCGGTCGGCGCCGCTGATCAGCCCACCACGGGCCTCTTCACCCGAGTGCCGTTCCAATTCGACCGCAGCGACGTCTCTGGCACCCCCGTCTTGCTCCAGGTGCAGATCGGCGCATACTCCGGACCCTGGCTGCCCAGCACCGGCCTATTCGAAAGCGCACAATTCAGCGGAGCGGATGCCACAGCGCTACGAGATTCCCTGTTCTACAACTCCACCACCGGCACGGCCGCCGTTGTTGGTGGCCTCACCGCGGGCGACAGCTACACCCTCGCCGCGGTGATTCCCACCGAGCCTGATGAGGCGGAGATTGCGAGCCTCGACGCCGGCACCGCACCCGTGGTTGATCACGGCACCGTGCCCGCTGCCCTCGTCGACACCCTCGATGGGTACGTTGGCGATCTCACCGATCCCGGCGAGCAACTGGCCGCCGTGATCACCGGCCTTCGCGCCGACGGGTACGTCAGCCATGGTGGGGCAGACGAACCTTTGAGCAGGTCGGGGCACGCCGCCGACAGAATTACGGAACTGCTCACCGCCACCCCAATGATTGGCGACGCCGAACAGTATGCGGTGACGGCTGCGCTGATGGCGGGGGAGTTGGGGTTTCCCTCCCGTGTGGTGATGGGTTTTATGCCCACAGGTTCGGACGTGGTGGGTTCCGACGTCAGCGCGTGGATTGAAGTGAACACCGCCCAGTACGGTTGGGTCAGCATTGACCCCACCCCGGCGGGGCGGGATATTCCGGAGGAAGTTCCGGAGGAGCCGACCACCATTTCTCGGCCGCAGAGCATTGTTCCCCCGGAGGCGAGCACCACAGAGCAGGACGATCGACCCGCATTGTCCGAGTCCAACACCGACGACCCCGCCGAGTCGGACCCCGCCGCGGCTGTTGTGCTGTTGGCCTTGCGCTGGGCAGGGCTCGGTCTGGCATTCAGTCTGATCCTGCTCTCTCCTGCGCTCCTCATTCTCGCTATCAAGCTCCGTCGGAGGCGCCGTCGACGCCGTGCGCCCACCGCCCTCGGGCAAATCAGCGGCGCCTGGAGCGAGTTCCACGATGCGCTTGTTGATCACGGGTACATCCCCACGGCGGCTGCAACGCGCAGCGAAGTGGCCCGTCTTGTGCCTGGCACCCGTTCGCAAGTTCTCGCAGCGGTAGTTGACCGGGCAGTGTTTGCGCCGACCGACCCTCACACGGCGGAGGTTGAACCGGTGTGGCGTGCTGTTGATGAACTGCGGGCTTCGCTGAGCGCGGGCACCACCCGGTGGCAGCGTCTGATGGCGCGAATCTCCCCACGTTCGCTTCGGCGTTATAGTGGCAGGAGCCGGTTCACACGCACAAGGGGGAGCAGCCAGTGATCTGCAAATCCTGTGGTGCCCAGCTTCTCACCGGCAGTCTCTTCTGCGGTGAATGCGGACGCGCCACCAGCACACGCCCCGTCGCGGCGCCCACTAAAGCCAGGCCAACACGGGCAGTACCCCAGCAGGCCTCGACACGCGACACCCTCATCCTCGATCGCAACTGGCTCAGTGCCAATTTCGACTCGGCGCCCGTTATGCAACCGGCGCGAGACCGTGAGAGCCCCGTCGACAATGAGCTAGACAGCGAGGCTGTTACGCCGGATGCCGACATCGACGTCGTTGCTGAACATGAAACACAGACCGAATTGGTTACCGACCCAGAACCCGTGCTCGATCCAGAGCCTGAGCTCGAGCCGGAACCTGAAGTCGAGCCGGAACCTGAAGTCGAGCCGGAACCTTTAGTCATCCCGGAACCGCTGCCCGAGCTGGATCGGTCCCCAGAGCCGCCACGGGAGGCATCCGCCCCTGTCATTCCGTTGGCGCGTATCCTGACCGAGACTGAATTGCGCGACGAGATCGATGATTTGGAACGCACCAGAATTGTGCCGCGACGGGCCACCGGTGAACGATTTATTCTCCAGTTCAGCACGGGGGAAAGCGTGATGGTGTTTGGCTCAGGGCTTCTCGGCCGCAATCCTGTTGCGCAGTCGGGTGAAAGCTTCGACGTTTTGGTGGCCATTGCCGACCCCAGCCGATCTGTCTCCAAAACTCACGTCGAGTTTGGCCAAGAACACGGATCATTCTGGGTCACTGATCGGCATTCCGGAAACGGGTCGCTCGTGCGTGAACCGGAGTCGCCTCCACGTCAGTGCGAACCGGGCAAACGGTACCCCATTGTTCGCGGTACCCGGGTTGATATTGGCGAACAGTTCTTTGTGGTGAGCTAACCCACTCGTCCCCTACCCCGGCTCCAATCCGGCGGCACCCTCCACAAGCTGGTGAAGGCCCGACGAGGGCAGTGCCGTCCTTGCTTTGCTGGTTCCATGCCAGGATTTCCGCGCGAACGAGTCGAACGTGTGCGCCACGTCGCTCTGCCGCGGCCTCCTGAAGATGCACAGCCTCACCCGTTTCCGCTGTTTGCTACCATCGCGCCAATGTTTGCAGCCGCCGCGCTGTGGTTGATCACCTCCTCACCATTCGCTCTCATCTTTGGCGCGCTCGGCCCAGTGATCGCTATTGCTAGCGTGTGGGACGCCAAAGTGTCGGCAAAAAGGACACTCAAACGCGAGTTGCGCCGCTTTGCAACTGAATGCGATGCCGCCGCCGCTGCAGTGGAAAGTGCTCACGCCGCTGAGCGCGTCGAGCTGAACGATATCGCTCCCGGTGCCGGGGTGTTGCTGGCGCGAACTGCACCCAACCCTGAGGCGTGGCGCGCGTCCCTCAGTAGCCCCCTGCCAGTGAGGATTGGTGTTGGCACTATTGACAGCCTCCTTGAGTTATCTGGTGAAACCGCGGCCGGGCATAATCGTGCAGTCCAACAGCGTCTCACCGAGTTGCAGTCTGCGGCACACACCCTGACCGCGGCGCCCGTAGTTGTTGATGCACGCCTGGGTATTGGCCTGTGCGGCCACGGCGCGCTCGGCCATTCCATCGCGCGAGCTCTGGTGCTGCAACTGCTCGCCGCGCTACCACCGTCTAGTACCGAAGTGCGCTATTCCGCCCATACCGACGCCTTGCAGTGGATTGGGCGCCTGCCGCACCGATCATCGCCCCTGCCACAGACGGAATCACCGCTCGCAGCAGCTGTTGCGACCATCCTCATCCACCCCGTCGGGCAACTCGAAGCTGCGACAATCGTGGCGGTGGCGTCCACAGTTGAACTGTTGCCCCGCCAGGCTCGCGTCATCATTACCGTTGGCGATATCACCGAGGTGCAGACCCACCCCGAGTGGCGCCAGCCTGTGCCGATCACTCCGGAGTTCGTCACGCTACGAGAAGCAGCGCTCTGGGCCACTCGCCAACATCAGCAGGCTGCCACCCACGGTTTGCTGCATACCGCCTCGACACTGCCTACCCAGGTCGCCCTTGCTGACATTACGTCGCTCGGCGGCTTCGCAGAGCACACCGGCGACATTCCAGCACGCATCGGCTGGAGCCTCGGCTGCCCCATAGGGCGCAACGCGCACGGCATCAGCCACCTCGATTTAATCCGCGACGGTCCGCACGCCATCATCGGGGGAACAACCGGCAGCGGTAAAAGCGAGCTCCTTGTTACGTGGGTGTTGGCCATGGCAGAGCACTGCTCGCCAGAGATAGTGACCTTCCTGTTCGTGGACTTTAAAGGTGGAGCCTCCTTCGAGCCGTTACGCGAGTTACCCCATTGTGTTGGCGTAATCACCGACCTCAATGCGGCCGAAGCCCTGCGTGCCCTGACAAGTTTGCGGGCCGAAGTGCGATATCGAGAGCGCCAACTTATTGCCAGCGGGCTGCGCTCCCTCGACGAAGCAGCACCGGGAACGCTGTTTCCCCGACTGGTGATCGTGGTCGACGAGTACGCGGCAATGGTCGACGAGCACACCGAGCTGCACACCCTCTTTAGCGATCTCGCCGCTCGCGGTCGTTCCCTCGGTATCCACCTGATCCTGTGCACACAACGCCCTGCCGGAGTCGTGCGCGACTCCATCCTCGCCAATAGCGGGCTTCGGATATCCCTGCGGGTCAACAACCGTGCAGACAGCATCGCTGTTGTTGGCACTGATGACGCCGCGCAGCTTGGTTCCGCCCCACGCGGACGCGCCTACCTCACCACCGATGGAACCGAACCCACCGCCGTCCAAATCGCTTTGGCATCCGCCGCAGACATGTCTCGAGTGTCGCACCGCTGGGCGGCAGCACCTCGCCCGCGTCAACCGTGGTGCGAGCCGTTGCCCCCAAACTTGCGCTTCGCAGACCTCGAATTACCAGCAGCGGATGCCACAGATGACAGGATCCCGTTTGCCCTCATCGACCTGCCCGACGAGCAACGTCGTGCGCCGTGGTGTTTCGATCCGTCCCGGAGTGGGCATCTTCTGGTGGTCGGTGCAGCGGGATCCGGTAAAACTGGTGTGCTGCTCGCACTGAACACTGCACCCACTCGGCTCCAAGTTGAGATGCTTCCTGCTCGGCTGGCCGTGCTGTGGGACTGTTTGACGAGTGCTCTTGACTATGCCGGTCCGGCGCGGGTACTCCTCATCGATGATGTCGATGCGACGCTGGCTGCGTGCCCGGAAGAGTACTCACTTGCGCTCGTTGACATGCTCACCCGGGTGATGCGTGAAGGCCCGTCCCGGGGCACCTACGTTGTTCTTACCGCGCAACGCCTCAGCGGCCCACTCCATTCGCTCGCATCATTGTGCGGCAGCACGTTGGTGTTGAGAATGCCCAGTCGACAAGATCACCTCCTGTCCGGAGCAGATAACGAGCTGTGGGAACCCAACATGGTGCCGGGCGCGGGCAGTTGGCGAGGCAACCGTGTGCAGGTAGTGCACGCAGACCAGACGGTTGCCTCAGCCCCAGTCCGAGCCACCGCGGTTACCCATCTTCGACTCTCGCCCGACATGCCCCTTGCAGTTGTCTCCACCCGCCCTCGGGAGAGTGCACGGTACCTCGCTGAGCTCGCCCCAGGTCGGCGGGTAACCCGAATTGGAGAACTCTCCTCGGACTCCCGCGACATCGTGGCGCACACCGGGGGACACCCCGACATCCTGCTCGGCGACCCCGACAGTTGGCAATCCCGATGGGGCGCCATCGCCGCCATCCGCTCCACGGCCACCATTGTCTTTGACGGCTGCTCCGTGGCGGAGTTTCGTTCCCTCACCGGAATTCGAGAGCTGCCGCCACCTCCCGAGCCCGGCCAACGAGCCCTCTGGGCGTTGTCCCCTGACGAAGAGGTCACCCGCGTCACACTCGTCGGCGAGCACTACACGGCTACCTAAGAGTCGATTCCAGCAACGTTGAGGCCACCATCCCGTGAGCGGCAGCAACCGGCGCACTCAGCACCTGGCCGTTGTGGACGTTCAACCCGAGGGCAAGGGAATTGTCGGTGGCCACGGCCTCCTCCCAGCCGGTCTCGGCGAGTGCACGAACGTAGGGCAGCGTTG
>DASYMY010000393.1:0-2208 GCA_036008825.1 Glaciihabitans sp. | reverse complement strand
CCCCTCCCCATCCACCCGGCAACGCTCGCTTACTTCCGCGACGAGTACGAGCGCGCCGGTGAGGCCGCGTTTGCGCCACTCGGTATCCCGGCAGGCGACGCATAGGAGCGCTCGGAGAGTTTCTGAAACCACGCGACGGCCTTCGCGACGGCATCGGTGTTGTCGGTGCCGCAGGCTCTTGGGGCCCGGGGTCGCCGTGGAATGGGCGTGTTACGTGCTTTTCCTGCAATGAATCTTGGAGTGATACTCCCAAGGGGCCATTGAGCTAAGTTTTGCCTGTCTGTCGACAATTCCTATCTAGCGCCCTTGCTCTGAGGGTGGACACTTCGACCGCTGCTTAATTTGGAGTTAGGTGACGGGTAAAGGGCTTGCGGCGTAAATGGCAACCGCGGACCAGCTGGTGAGTTGGCGGGGACTTGTTGTCATGGAGGCGCGCAACGGGTTGACGTACATGCGTGGGGTGCGCCAGAAGGTGCATACTGGTGCGGTGACGAATCCCGAGGACGACGCCAGCGACCGAGTCCGGGTGGTATATGAGATCCAGCAGAACCAAGGATGGCCTCCCGTTGCTGAGGAGCGCGTATGGGCTGTAGCGCTTTCTGATGACCTAGTGCGAATCGACAACATCCCATGGTTCATTAGGGACCTGGCGCTTAACGACCTGGTTCGGGTGGTGCCAGACGCGTCAAGCGTACTCCGCCCTGTGGAGAAGATTTCATGGGCTGGTAATTGCACAATTCGCATTATTCCATATCCTGATAGCGGGAAGTTTGACAGCCTCCAGCAAGTCCTTGATCTATTCTCCCCCCTTGGGGTGACAGGTGAAGGAGTTGATCAGTTTGGCATGGTTGCTCTGGCCGTTCCCCCGGCGGCGGATCTAGCGGCTGTTAAGCGGTTGTTTGGTCAAGGCGTTGAAGCTGGCTGGTGGGACTATGAGGAAGCTTGCATTGGTGGGCTTGGTAGGGCGTGCTCAGCCGGTGTGGGTGCCTAAATCCTGGTCTCCTCATACGCTGACCGTGCGCGAATCTCAGCGGATCTGCCGTCAGGACACAAGGTTGAACGCTGATATGCGGAAATGCTCCCGCAGCCGGGTGGCGACACAGCCACGTTGACCCGTCCGGCCCCGTGCAGTGGGGATCGTCGTGTGTAGGCGCAGTGAATGGAGGCACTGCCCCACCTGATCGTCCCTGCATGCACGGGCATGCTCCGTAGCTTCTTTCTCGCCCGGCAGCGAATGAGAGCAGTATTCAGGAGAAACCTGTTGGTGCTGACGTTCTGGTTGCTCGTTGGTTGCTCGTCTGCCATGGAACGCAACGGCATCCCACGGCATGATGCGGCAGCAGGAACGGTGGAATCGCGGAGGAATCGGCACAGGCTGATAGCGAGAGTGCCTATCCGGTGTGCATGGAGCGGTCTTTTAATCCGTCGGTTCTGGGTTCGAGTCCCAGGCGGCCCACCCCGTCTGACCTGCGGTTTCTCCATGATCCAGTGGAGGTTCCGGTGGTCGATTCGTCATGGTTTGTGACCCCTGGTTGCTCGTTGGTTGCTCGGATGCCGTTGATCATGCTTCTGTGTCGCGTCAAATGGGTGATCGGCGCCGTCGGAGGAAGATCCGAAACGCATGCGTTGGGGCGCTGGCCGACGTTGGAATCGATGGCCGGAGCTTTCGGTGGCGGGTTGTGAGTGTCGTAGGGCGTCGACTCCGGGTGACAGCGGCACGCGCTGCGGACTGCGCTCACTTCGGTGTAGGGGTGAATGATTCGTTGGCCGTGCCTTGACGCTCGGGGTCGAGTCGGGCGTTCATGTCGTGCGCCCTGGGCGGTAGGTCGGCCGGGACCGGCGCGTGGTTACCCCCAACCACGTGTGGAGGGGAGGCGGATCCCGAGTGAGGCCACCGCCCAGGGCGTCACGAGTGACACAGTCCGCGATCTTGGCGGAAGCTACGCCGGATTCTGCCCATCCGGCGCCAGGGCGCAGGACAGCCCCGAATCATCCATTCACCCTGCCGAGTGGTGGCGCATCATCGGAGCCATCATCATGGAGTCGGAGTCGCGCAGGTTCGAACCCTGTCCCGCTCGGAAACTCGGTTTTGTGCTGTGAGCTGGGGTTTTGCTGCGAGGTCAGTGCCGTGGCTGGGATCATCTCGAGGTGTTGTTGTCGCTGGTCTACCGGTTGGTGAGGTGTCTGTTCGGTCTGCTGACGGTGCTG
>DASYMY010000392.1:0-1647 GCA_036008825.1 Glaciihabitans sp. | reverse complement strand
ACCACCTGCTTGACCACGTCGCGCAACGGCGTGGAATCGTACCAAGACCGCAGCGCCGTCGTGAATCGCGGCGATGGGTTGGACATCAAGCTTGATCTCGTGAAGTGCGCGGCCAGCCTCCCCGGCATCCCAGCATCAGTGTTCAGCGCGGGGCGCAACTGGTTCCTCAACGTCCAAGTCCCCACTTCATCGACCGCGACGTGGATTGACCTCTTGCGCATCGTCACCAGCGGCCACACGGACTTCCTGCAGTTCGACACCAACCACGATGGCGCCAGCGACGGAGTGAAGGTCAACTACGGCCGCGACGCGTTAGGCTACGACGCGGACCAGGACGGGGTCTCCAACACGATTGATCCCGATGACACCATCCCCAGCTGGGCCCCCGCGCTTCGAGTGTATAGCAACGACTACACCAAGCGCATGGAAATCAGTTTCCAGGATTTGGCGGTGCCTATCAGCGCGATGAGCGTGGTGGCGCGCTACAACGCCACGGGCCAGCAGCACGACTTGTCCACCACGTACCAGAACGCGGCCACGTGGACGGTGAACCCGAACCAATACAACCAGTTCCCCGATGCCCTCGATGTCCACTGGCGGGACGTGTATGGCACCCAGGGAACGGTCACGTACTACATGGGACCCCAAGACACAGCGGTCTTCGTCCCGAAAGCCATTGTGTCGCAAACGACGGACGCCGCGAGCCGGCAATCCATTTCGATGAGCGTCTCCTTTGCCGGGATGCCGCCTGACCGTAGCGCCATCGCCTTCGGGACCGCAACGCTCTACGCCGATGCTTATGAGGGCAAGGCGTATCAGGGGGCGCTGATGAGTGTCATCGGGACGCCTCTGTTCGCGCGGGACGCGCTGGGCTACTTTGCGGCTGCTGGCCGAGCCATGGCTGCGACCTGGAGCGCGGTGAGCGGCTGGTTCGTGAAAGCGTGCGCTGTGGTTGCGCAAAGTGTCGCTGACACGGTGGAAAACGTGGCCAACGGGTTCCACTTCGTCGTGCTATACACCCGGGTTTTCGCCGGGGTGGTCGCCGCCGACTTGAACAAAGTGATGACGCAAGGAAAGGTATACCTGGATGATGCTGGAACGGTCTTTCTCATCACTGTGAATGCAGCAGGCCAAGCGGTCGTGGCAGGAACCAAGGCCACAGGTGATGGCGTCCTCGTGGTCGCCAATGTCATTGTTCACCCCGTCTACGATGCAGCGTCCCTCATCAACGAAATCACGAACATCGGGTATGGATACCATTGCGGCGGAGGCGTCTTCAGCTTCACGGAAAACCCGATTGACGAACTCGATGCCTCCTGCTTCATCCATGACCGGTGCCTTTTCGCTGCCAAAATCAGCTTTGGAGTGAGGACGCCCTTTGTAAGAGATTCAAGGGCAATGACATGCAATGGGGTATTGATTAACAACGCAGGCAACGCCGTCTGTGACAACCCCACCGGCGCACCCATCATGACCCCTATCCCGGAAAACGGGCAGGATGGGGTTTACAAACTGCCGAACCCCCCGCCTGCGGGCGAACGCATCACGGTCCGGCATCTCTATGACATATCACCGTGCGTAGCCCAACGCATAGGCATCCTCGATGTCTTCGGGCTCGGCCGAGCTGCAGCATTGATGTCGCTAGTG
>DASYMY010000391.1:0-4288 GCA_036008825.1 Glaciihabitans sp. | reverse complement strand
GCGAGCAACACCACCACCGGAGTGAGCAGCACCGCCGTGGTGTCGAGAGACAAAAACACCGTGCTGAGAGTTGCCAATACAACTACACACAGCCACAGCAGCCAGGCGCGGTTCATCCCCCACACGGCCAGAGCCTCGGCGACGGCCACAAACACACCGGCTTCAGCCGCCAGTTCAGTGACGATGGTGATGGCCACCACAAATAAGAGGATCGGCCACACGCGTTCGGCCACGGCGATCGCATCTGAGAGGGGCAACACCCCGGTGGCCACCAGCACAGCCCCCACAATGAGCAGAGCTGCCCCAAGAATTGCCGAACGCACAGTGATCCTCTCGGAGACGCCAATCTCTCCTCAGGATAGGTGGTGCTATCTCACACTCGGGTCCAGTTTTTCTACCCGGTACCGTGATTGGCCGCTCCCATGTCAACGCGGTAGCGTGGTGCGAACCAAATCTCTAGGAGACGTCGTGCGCAAGTTCTTGTTCAATAGCACCATCATCAGCGCCATCTTCGGCGGATTCCACGCCATTCAGGCGACGCGAAAAGAGCCAACCGACTGGCGCACAATCCTCATTTGGGTGAGCTGGGCTGCAACGCTCGCGGTCGCAATTGGCACCGTTGTCAAGCAGGCCAAAGACGAGGAGTAGCCACTCCTAGCCACCAACTGCGGTGGCTGCTAGGCCAAAAAGCCGCGCAGTAACGCAGCAGACCCCGCGAGATGTTCCGCGGTCGCTGCAGCGGCGGCATCCGGATCGCCGGCGAGAATAGCCATCACGATGGCTCGGTGCTGCTCATTGGAATGCTCGATGTTCGGCGCAAGCAGCGGGATGGTGTCGAGTAAGGCGTTCACCCGGGTGCGATTATCGACCAACAGGGGCACCAGCGACGGTGTTCCCACCAGCTCGCCAATTGTCAAGTGCAGGCGGGAGTCGAGCCGGCGGTAGTCGGCTGCGTCGGAGCCCGCAGTTTCATGCATCCGCTTAAAAAGGGTGTCGCGTTCGCCTGCAGTAAGTGTTTTCGCGGCGGCGGCACGGGCGGCACCGAGCTCAAGGATTTCGCGCAATCCGAGCACGTCTTCGATTTCGGCAGCCACCATGGGCGCACCGGTCGCGGGAACATACGGCAAAACTTCGGCCACAAATGTTCCTCCGTAGCGGCCACGTTTGCTGTGCAGATATCCGGCTTGGGACAGTTCGTGAATGGCGTCGCGCACGGTGTCCCGGCTGACCGACAGTCGAACGGCGAGGTCCCTCTCGGCGGGCAGCGCCTCCCCCGGTGCAACAATGCCCAGCCGGATCGTTTGCAGCAACCGCGCAACGGTCTCCTCAAACGAATTGCCGGTGCGCACAGGGCGAAACACGGCATCGTCGATAAGGTTCGCCGCATTCTCCGTCATACCCTCCATTCTCCTCGGCTGGCAGACCAGGCATTACAACGGGGTGACATAGGCGGAGCTGATCCCGCCGTCGACGATGAATGTGGACGCGGTGATGAAGCTGGCGTCATCACTTGCCAAAAATGCGACAGCGGATGCCAGTTCCTCGGGTTTAGCGAACCTCCCGACGGGAATGTGCACGAGTCGGCGCTGCGCCCGCTCCGGGTCGCTGGCGAAAAGCTCTTGCAGCAGCGGGGTGTTCACCGGGCCAGGGCACAGCGCGTTCACCCGGATTCCTTGGCGGGCGAACTGCACCCCCAGCTCTTTGGTCATCGCCAGCACCCCACCTTTAGAGGCGGTGTAGGAGATTTGGCTGGTCGCTGAGCCCATCACGGCGACAAAGGAGGCGGTGTTGATGATGGACCCACGTTGTTGGGCGACCATGTGGCGAAGCGCCGCTCTAGAGCAGAGGTAAACGGATTTGAGGTTAACGTCTTGCACTCGCTCCCAGGCGGGCAGTTCGGTGGTTTCAATCGAGTCGTCGTCGGGTGGGGAGATGCCCGCGTTGTTGAAGGCGATATCAACGGAACCGTAGGTGAGCTTCGTGTGGTCGAACAGGTGGTTGACCTCGTCCTCCTGGGTGACATCCACCTGAATAAACAGCCCTCCCACCTGTTCTGCCGCCGCAGCTCCCGTCACGGGGTTAAAGTCACCGATCACCACTGTGGCGCCCTCGGCGGCGAAACGGCGTGCGGTGGCCAACCCAATACCGCTTGCACCGCCAGTGATCACGGCGACTTTCCCGGCCAGGCGTTGGGTCAGGTTGATGGGTGTGATGCTCATGGAATCCTCATCGTTCGAAAAATGGGGTGCTAGTTGGTGCTGAAAAAGACGTTTTTGGTTTCGGTGAATGCCATTGCGGCATCAGGGCCAAGTTCTCGGCCCACCCCGCTCTGTTTGAACCCGCCGAACGGGGTGTTGTATCGCACAGCAGAGTTGGAGTTGACGGAGAGGTTGCCGGCGTTGATACCTCGCGAGACCCGAATGGCGCGGGCGCCGTCTCTGGTCCAGAGGGATCCGGCGAGGCCGAACACGGTGTCGTTCGCCAACGCAATTGCGTCGGCCTCATCGTCGAAAGGCAGCACACTGACAACGGGTCCAAAGATTTCGTCCGTAACCACCCGATCGCTGCGGGAGGACGGCAGCAGAACCGTTGGCGGAAACCAGAACCCGGCACCGGTGGGGGTGGTCCCCCGAAATGCGACCTGTGATTCGTCTTTTACGTATGAGGCCACTTTGGTGTGATGGGCGCGGGACACCAACGGGCCCATCATGGTCTTTTCGCTGGCGGGGCTCCCGACCCGAAAGGCGCTGACCGCCGGCTCGAGCAGCTCAAGGAACCTGTCGTAGGCGCTGCGCTCCACCAGAATGCGACTGCGAGCACAACAGTCTTGCCCGGCATTGTCGAACACCGCTGAGGGGGCAGACGCGGCAGCCAGTTCAAGATCGGCGTCGGCAAAAATGATGTTGGCGCTTTTGCCGCCCAGCTCAAGGGTGACCGCTTTGACCTGCTGGGCGCAGAGCGCCATGACTCGCTTGCCAACCGCAGTCGATCCGGTGAACACCACTTTGCCGACCTGCGGGTGGGTGGCGAATCTCTCCCCCACCACAGGCCCCTCCCCTGGCAGAACCTGAAACAACCCAGCGGGCAATCCTGATTCGAGGGCCAGCTCGGCCAACCGCATCGCGGTGAGGGGTGTCCATTCGGCAGGTTTCAGGAGCACAGCGTTGCCTGCGGCGAGCGCGGGAGCGAAACCCCAGGCCGCGATAGTCATCGGGAAGTTCCACGGGACAATGACTCCCACCACCCCAATGGGTTCAAGGAAGGTGATGTCGATGCCTCCGGCGACGGGAATCTGGCTCCCAATCAATCGTTCGGGCACGGCAGAGTAGTAGGTGAGCACATCCCGCACGTGTGTGGCCTCCCACCGGGCGCTACCGATGGGGTGCCCAGAGTTGCGCACTTCCATCCACGCCAACTCTTCAATACACTCCTCCACCCGATGGGCAAAGCGGCGCAGCGCTTCGGCACGGCTCGCCGGCGCCTCCTCCGCCCACACCTTCTGCGCTACAACCGCGCGGGCAACCGCCTCGTCGACTTCCTCGACTGTGGTGTGGCGCACCACTCGCAGCAGGGTTTCGTCGGCCGGGTTAATAAGCTGGATGCTGGTCATACGCTCTCAAACTGTTGTTGTGCTGTAGGCGGATGCCGCTGCGATCAGGGCCTCGAACAGTCGCAGGTCGTGCCCGCTTTCCTCCGGATGCCACTGCACGGCAACACAGAATGGGTGCGCGGACAGTTCAACACCCTGAATGATGCCGTCCGCCGAATGGGCCGACACCCGCAGGCCGGGCGCCACCAAATCGATGGCTTGGTGGTGGTACACCTGCGCGTCCACGTGCGCGCCGAGGAGCTCGCCGAGCACGGTGGCGGTGTCCACCAAAATCGGAACGGTATTAAAGACCCCGTTCCCCAGGTTGTAGCGGGTGCTACCCACCACATCAGGCAGATGCTGGATGAGGGTTCCTCCTAGGCTGACGTTCAGCACCTGGGCGCCACGACAAATTCCAAGCATCGGCAGGTTTCGATCGATTGCTCCGCGGGTGAGCGCGTCTTCCCACTCGTCCCGGTCGGGGCGCGGAGTATCCGTTGTGGGGTGGGGCGTGTGTCCGTAGCGGGCGGGGTCGACGTCTTTGCCGCCGGTGATGATGAGTCCGTCGAGCCGCTCCAGCACCACCTCCGCAGCTGAATCGGTGGTCGGCTGTGGGGGCAACAAAACCGGGATCCCACCCGCGCGAATTACCGCATCAAAGTACACCTGCGGCAAAAATGCGGCCCGAACGTCCCACAC
>DASYMY010000390.1:0-14839 GCA_036008825.1 Glaciihabitans sp. | reverse complement strand
CATCGTCAGGGTGAGCACACGGCGCATACCCCAGATGCCCATCCACCGACTGGTCAGCGGGCCAGACACCGCCTGCCCAACACTGGTTGCAGCAAGCACCAAACCGGCCGACCCATAGGAGCCGGTGACCTGTTCAATGTGCAGCAAAAACGCAAGCGACAGCATCCCGTTAGGGAAGCGGGCGGCGAGCTGCGCAGCAATAATCCGGGCGACCCCCGGGGTTTTCAACAAGCTGCCATACGTACTCACAACAGGGCAGCTTACTCGTCGCCCGCGCCCCTTTTTCGGGCACCAGCCCGACGCTGCGGCGCGAGGGCGAGTAAGCTCGATCCTCGTGCCTGTTTCGTCTCCCACCGCCCCCTTTACCGCCACAACAGTTCAGTGGGACGACCCCAGGGCGCAAACCCTCCGCTCCGCCATGGACGACGAAATGTCTGCCCTCTATGCGGAACGCAGCGCCTCAGCAGGAGCTGAAACTGCCCGCAAAATGTCGGACGTCTTCCACATTAACGCTGCAGACATCATGGCAACCATTCTTGTTCTCGACGGAGATGGAGCGGATGCCACCGCCGTTGGGCATGCCGCCTTGCGTCCCTTTGAGGACTCCCTTGAGGTCAAACGAGTATTTGTTGCCGCCAGCCATCGTCGGCGTGGCATCTCCTCCCTGCTCCTCGCGGAGGTGGAGGGTCTTGCCCGGGCTCGCGGGGTGAAGCGTATTGTTCTGCAAACCGGTGACCTGCAGGTGGAGGCCATCGCGTTGTATGAACGCCGCGGATACCGCGACATCCCTCCATTCCGTGGCTACGAAGTGGTCGCAAATGGGCGCTGTTTCGAGAAGTTTCTCGACTAGTCGCTCCACTGCGCTGGTCGGCTGAGCCCCGCAGGCAGCAGCGTCGCGGCAGAACCTCGCGCCGAGTTCAACTGCGGCTGGGTAACGAACAGGGCGGTGCTGAGGTCAGCTCCGCTGAGATCCGCGTCACGTAAATCGGCCCCAATCAAATCGGTGAAGCTCAGGTCGCATCCGCTCAGGTCAGCACCAATGAGGTACGCCCCGCGCAGGCTGGCGTAGCTGAGATCTTTGCCCCGAAGGATCGCCCCCATTAGATCGGCTCCCGCCCGCACCCGGGCCGGCAGGGAGCGGGAGCGCTGCACGCCATTTGCGCGAATCGCGGCGCTGATCCGACCAAGTAGTTCGGCGACGGGTGAGCGCTCGACGCTCAGATCCAGCGCCCGCAGGGTGGCAGCATCGCTGGCGGAGAGATCAGTGAGGTGCTGGTATCGGCTTTCCGTTTCCGCTCGCAAAACGCGGTCGAGTGGCAGTGCGAGCGCTTCGCTGAGGTAAAAGCGAAGTTCATTGAGCTGCCTGACGATGGGGAACACCTCAAACATGGCGGGCCGAATGCTGGGGGTGTCGCGCCAATTCGCCCCGGCAAACGTTTCCTGGGTGACCTGCTGCCCTGCACCAAAACAGTCGAACACCGTGCAGCCGCGAAAACCGCTGCGCATCAGACGCGCATGGATACCGCAGCCGAAGTTCTCGTCAAGGTTCTCGCACGGCTCACCGGCCGCTTTATTGATGGCGAAGTCGGAGGAGTGGGTGAAGCTCAGAGCGACACAGCACAGTGCCACACACTTGCTGCAGTCGGCGCTGAGCAGCTGCCTGCGGGCATCGATATCCGCAAACGGTGTTGGGGTGAGGTCATCACCGGTCGGGATGGCGGGCGTCGGGACGGAAACGGACATACGGGTGCTCCTTGTGAACTCGATTCTGTGGGGGCGGGGGCAGGCACACGGCCTGCCGGCGGGCACACAGAATCGCCATCCCTGGGCGCGTGTTTCGGCGCGGGCGAAGGATGGGAATGCTCAGGAATTCAACGCAAATGACACTGCAATCACAATACCGCGACGGGCAAAATGTCTACCCCTTGATGGAACTTTGCGGACCCTGTCAGCTGGATATACACAGACGAAAGGTACAACATGAGTTCAACATCACCTGATGGGTCACCGCAGCGGACAACCGCAGCCAACCAGGGCGGAACAACCCGCAACGATGCACGCCCAGCCGCGACCCCTGTTCAGTCCACTTCAACGACCGCTGGTGAGGTCGTGGCTGAACAGAAAAAGCAGTTCGGCGGGTTTAAGTTCGGGGCGGCGTTCTTCGGTTGGTTGACCGCCGTCGGAAGCATCGTGATTCTCAGTATCCTCATTGCCGCTCTCGGCGCCGCGATTGGCTTCGACGTCTTCAGCAGCACGACAGAGGCGGCTGAGGCCGTAACCGATAACGCGACTGCCATCGCCATCACCGGGGCCATCGTCGTCTTAGTCATCGTGTTTGTGGGGTACTTCGCTGGCGGTTACGTCGCAGGGCGAATGGCCCGGTTTGATGGGTTCAAACAGGGTGTCGCTGTGTGGTTGTGGGGTGTGGCAATCGCCATCGTTTTGGCCATCGTTGGGCTTATTGCCGGTGACCAAATATCTCTTCCCACCGAGGCCAGTGGGGTTCCCACCATTCCTCTCCGCGCAGAAGAGATGACGACGGCAAGCATCATCTCCGCCGTGGCAACCCTTATTGTTGCGTTCATCGGAGCCGTTCTCGGCGGCCTGGCCGGAATGAGGTTCCACCGCAAGGTAGACCGCGCTGGTCTAGATCATTGACGATTTAGTCCGACGCACTTAGCGGGGAGCCATCCGAATCGCACCATCGAGTCGGATGGTCTCCCCGTTTAACATGGGGTTTGACACGATCTGCATGACCAGCGAGGCAAACTCGGCCGGTCGCCCTGGCCGGGCCGGATGCTGCAGAGTCGCCGTCAACGAGTCTTTGGCGGCATCCGGTAACCCCGCCAACAGAGGTGTATCAAAAAGGCCCGGCGCGATCGTCACCACCCGCACGAGCCGAGCAGCTAGCTCCCGCGCCAGCGGCAGTGTCATTCCGGCGATCGCCGCTTTTGACGCCGCATACGCCGTCTGCCCCACCTGACCGTCAAACGCGGCAATTGACGAGGTCATCACCACAACACCCCGCTCGTTCTCAACCGGTTCGGTCTGCTCCATTGCCGCCGCAGCCAAACGCACAGCATTCACTGTGCCCAACACATTGATGCGGATGACTCTGTCAAAGTCCTCCAGCGGTCGCGGCTCGCTGCGTCCCACCAGCCGAGCCCCATCGGCGATACCCGCGCAGGTGACCACCACCCGCAACGGGGCGATGGCGCAGGCCGTCTCGACAGCGTGCTGCATGGCCGCAGGGTCGGTGACATCCGCCGCAAAAAATTCAAGACCGTGCTCCGCGGCGAGTTCAGCACCGCGTGAGTGAGGTAAGTCGACAATCACCACATGGGCGCCGGCATGGGCGAGGGCGATGGCGCAGGCGAGACCCAGCCCAGAAGCGCCACCGGTGATGAGGGCGGATGAGGCGGTGACGTCCATGTCAGAGCCTTTCGATGAGGGTGGCGTTGGCCATTCCGGCGCCTTCGCACATCACCTGGAGCCCCAGCCTGCCGCCCGTGGTTTCGAGGGTGCTCAGCATGGTGGTGAGCAAACGGGTGCCGCTGGAGCCAAGCGCGTGGCCGAGGGCAATGGCGCCGCCGCGGGGGTTGAGCAGCGCGGGGTCAACGTCGAATTCTTGTTGCCAGGCCAGCGGCACCGAGGCGAATGCTTCGTTGATTTCGAAGGTGTCCATGTCGGAGATGCCGAGGTGTGCCCGGCTAAGAATCTTCGTGGTCGCCGGAATCACCCCGGTGAGCATCTCGATTGGGTCGGAGCCAACCACCGCAAAGTTGCGGATCCGGGCGCGGGGTGTCAGATCGAGGGACAGCGAACGCTCCTCACTCATAATCAGAACAGCGGATGCCCCATCGGTCAGCGGCGACGACGATCCAGCGGTGATACGCCAGTCAATTTGTGGAAACCGGGCGGCGGCCTCTGAGGAGTAGAAGGCGCTCGGCAGGGTGGCAAGGGACTCGACGGTGGTGGTGGGGCGGATGGTCTCATCCACCCGGTGCTCGCCCATGGCGATGATCTCCGATGCGAAGTCAGCGGCGGCTGCGCGCTGGTGAGATCGCGCAGCATAAGCATCAAGGTCGTCGCGGGAGATTCGCCAGCGGGAGGCAATCAGCTCGGCAGAGATGCCCTGCCCGACGAGGCCCTGCGGGTAGCGAGCGGCCACCAGCGGCCCGAACGGGTCTTGGCCGAGGGTTGCCGTGTTGATCGGGTATTTGCTCATCAGTTCAACACCGCAGGCAATCACCACGTCGTACGCGCCGGCGATAACCCCTTGCGCGGCGAACGCGACCGCCTGCTGGCTAGAGCCGCACTGCCGATCCACCGTGGTGCCCGGAACGGTGTGCGGAAAACCAGCGGCCAGCACGGCGTTGCGGGTAACGTTGACGGACTGTTCGCCGACTTGGGCGAGGCATCCGCCAATTACATCGTCGATGAGAGCCGGATCGATCCCGCTGCGCTCCACCAGTTGGGCAAGAACAGTGCCCAGCAGGTCAACCGGGTGGTACCCGCTGAGCGCCCCACCCGCTTTTCCGCGCCCGGAGGCCGTACGTACCGCATCAACAATGACCGCCGTGGACATGGGGCAACTGTACGCCCTCCCCATGACAGACGGCTCTAGGGGATCAGCGCTTTCTCGATGCGTTGTACAGACACCGACTCTGCGGTGCCGAGGTGCTGCGCGAACAGGCTGACCCGCAACTCCTCCAGCAACCAGCGCACGCGGACGAGGTGCGGTGCCGCCTCGCTCGGCAGCGGAATACGCCCGCCCGCCGCAGAGTACTTCGCGGTAGCGGTAGCCACCTGGGTCATCCACACCCGGTCGCGGGCAATGTCGGACGGCAGCTTCTCGAGCCTCGAGGTGATGCCTTTGAGGTAGCGGGGCAGGTGCCGCAATTGGGCGGAACCGGTGCGCGAAATAAAGCCGGGAAAAATGAGTCCGGCCAGCTGCTCGCGGGCATCCGCCAACGAGGGCAACGTGGCCATTGAGGTCGCCTGACGCAGAGCTCGTTCCGCATCCCGATAGGCCATCATGGTCGCCGTCACCGCGGTCACGGTGGTGTACAACCCATCAACCAGGGAGGCAGAGATGGCAAGCCTCGCGGCCTCAAACTCATCCCGGGTCCACAGCAGACCGTCTGGAGCATGCTCACGCAGGCCCGCATCCACCGTCGCAACAAGCGCATCATCAAAAAGCGCCTGCACGTTTTGGTACGGACTGGTCGCCAGCGCCAACTTCTCGGCCTGACTCAGATGCTCCCGCACGTAGCCGAGCGGCGAAGGAATACCGAGCAACAATAAACGGCGGATGCCAGCGGCAGTGGCCCGCGCCTGATCCGTGGGAGTCGACATCAGCTGGATCGACACCGAGGTGCCCTTGTCGACCAAGGCAGGGTAGGCGCGGATGACCGTGCCGGCCCGCCGAGTGTCGACCAGTTTGGGGAGCTCCGCGAAATCCCAGCTGGTAATGCCGTCACGCTCCAGGGCGTGCGGGGTGGAGGCCACCGCGAGGGACTCGCGCACCCGTGACTTCAGCTTCTGCTGCAGGGAGACCAAATCTTTGCTGCGCGCCACTTCGCGGCCCTGATCATTGATCACGGCAAACGTCATTTTCAGGTGCGCGGGGACCCGCTCCTGCTCAAAATCCTCCACCGTCACCGGTGTGTAGGTTTTGCGCTGAATCATCATGCTGAGGTACTCGGTGAGCGACATCTGCTCGAGTTCCTCGGGGTCGGTGGTGGGCAGCGCCTCCAAGAGTCGGCTCGCCCAATCGGCGGCGGGCACCACGTTGCGGCGGATCGCCTTCGGCAGGCTTTTAATCAGCGCGGCCACCAGATCTTCGCGCAGCCCCGGCACCTGCCAGTCGAACCCGGCAGGCGACAGCCGAGCGAGCACGGGCAGCGGAATTTGTACGGTTACACCGTCGTCGTCTGCGCCCGGCTCGAACCGGTAGCTCAGGGACAGTTTCTGATCCCCCTGCTGCCAGGTGGAGGGGTACTCGGCCTCGTCAACCGTGGTGTTATCTCCGGCGAGGTTCTCCGCCGTCATCGTGAGGAGGTCGGGAGAGTCCTTGCGGGCTTTTCGCCACCAGGCTTCGAAGCTGCGCACCGAGTGCACGTCCTCCGGCAGGCGACGGTGATAGAACTCGAAGACCGCTTCATCGTCGTAGAGAATGTCGCGGCGTCGGGTGCGTTCCTCCAGCTCCGCCAATTCTTGCCGCAGCGCCCGGTTGGCACGGTCGAAGTCAAAGTTGCGGTCGTTCTTCTGCTCGCCGGGCCATTCGCCGAGCACCAGGGCATGCCGGATAAACAATTCCCGCGCATACGCCGGATCGATGCGCACAAATTGTGCTCGCCGCTTCAAGATAATGGGCACCCCGTAGAGGGTGACGCGCTCCCAGGCGACGGCGGCGCCTTGCCGTTTCTCCCAGTGCGGTTCGCTGTAGGAGCGCTTCACCAGGTCACCAGCAATGGGTTCAGCCCAGGCCGGATCGATGGCCCCGTTCATACGGGCAAAGAGTCGGCTGGTTTCGACCAGTTCGGCGCTCATCACGGCAGCGGGCTGTTTTTTGGCCACAGCCGAGCCCGGGAAGACCACAAATCGCACCTGCCGGGCGCCCACATAGTCACGTTTGACGCTGTCGCGGATTCCAATCTGGCTGAGCAGTCCCGCCAGCAGGGAGCGGTGAATACCGTCGGGGTTCACACTCGGGTTACCGAGGTGCAGTCCCAGAGATTTGGTTTGCCGTGAAATCTGCCGGTACACGTCTTGCCATTCGCGCACTCGCAGGTAGTTGAGGAACTCCGTTTTGCACAGCCGCCGAAAGGCGCTGCTCGAGAGCTCACCCTGTTTGGTTTCCAGATAGTTCCACAGATTCAGCAGGCTCAAGAAGTCGCTGGTCTGGTCGGTGAAGCGGGCGTGCTTTTCGTCGGCCTGCTGCCGTTTTTCCAGCGGACGTTCCCGGGGGTCCTGAATGCTGAGGCCCGCCACAATGGCGATGACCTCGCGGGTGGTGCCGTGCTGTTTCGACTCCAACACCATCCGGGCCAGGCGGGGGTCAATCGGCAGCTGCGAGAGCTGTTTACCGATCCGGGTGATAACCGGCTCCCCGGTGGTGCTGATGGCACCCAACTCGCGGAGCAGGTCAAGGCCGTCCTTGATACCGCGGGAGTCCGGCGGCTGCAGAAAAGGGAACGCGGCAATATCGCCGAGCCCGAGCGAGATCATCTGCAGGATTACGGCAGCAAGGTTGGTGCGCAGAATTTCCGGTTCGGTGAATTCGGGGCGAGAGGTAAAGTCCTCTTCCGAGTACAGGCGAATCGCAATACCGGCGCTGGTTCGCCCCGATCGGCCGGAGCGTTGATTGGCGGAGGCCTGCGAGATGGCCTCAATCGGCAGCCGCTGAATTTTGGACCGCACGCTATAGCGGCTGATCCTGGCCGTGCCCGCATCAATCACATATTTAATGCCAGGAACGGTGAGGCTGGTTTCGGCAACGTTGGTCGCCAGCACAATCCGACGCCTCGTTCCAGCGGTCTTCGACGGCTGAAATACCTTGTGCTGATCGGCGGCCGACAGGCGGCCGTACAGCGGCAGCACTTCGGTGCCCTGCGGTAGCGAGCCCGATAGCACCCGTCCGCGCAGAGATTCCTCCGCGTCCCGAATCTCATTTTCTCCACTGAGAAACACCAACACATCGCCGGATGACTCCCGCGCGAGCTCGTCCAACCCCGCGTTGATTCCTTCGAGGAAGTCTTTGTCGTCGGTGGGTCCGGACGGCTCGTCATCGGGGTCATCCGATTCCACTGTTTCGGCGATGAGTGGGCGAAAGCGCACCTCAACCGGGAAAGTTCGCCCGCTGACCTCAATGATGGGGGCGTCATCAAAGTGGCGCGAGAAGCTTTGTGGGTCGATGGTCGCGCTGGTAATCACGATCTTGAGATCCGGGCGGCGCGGCATCAACTGTTTGAGGTAACCGAGCAGAAAGTCGATGGTGAGGCTGCGTTCGTGTGCCTCGTCAATGATGATGGCGTCGTACTTACGCAAAAGACGGTCACGGTGGATCTCATTGAGGAGAATGCCGTCGGTCATCAGCTTGATGCGCGTGTTTTTACCCACCCGGTCGGTGAACCGCACCTGGTAGCCGACGGTGTCGCCCACCTCTTCACCCAGTTCTTCCGCGATGCGCTCCGCGATGGTGCGGGCGGCAATACGGCGCGGTTGGGTGTGACCGATACTTTCCCGGCCCAGCTCAAGCAGAATTTTGGGCAGCTGAGTGGTTTTTCCCGACCCGGTTTCGCCCGCGATAATGACCACCTGGTTGGCCGCGATGATGTCAGCGATGTCCTGGCGGCGCTGGCTGACCGGGAGGTCTTCCGGGTAGGTGATAACCGGCAGCGCGCGAGGGACAGAAGTGGGGGAAGACATTAATGGTCCAGCTTAATCGACTGAGCTTCGCCATGCGTGTGTCAGCTGCTCATGCAAGCATGGAGGAATGAGTTCATCTGACACTGTTCCCACACTCACACTCAACGACGGCCACATTATCCCGCAGCTGGGCTTCGGCGTATTCAAGGTTGACCCGGCAGAAACCGAGCGCATCGTTAGCGACGCGCTCGAGGCTGGTTACCGTCACATTGACACCGCCGCGATCTACGGCAACGAAGAAGGAGTGGGCCGCGCCATCGCCGCCTCCGGCCTGAACCGTGACCAACTGTTCATCACCACAAAGCTGTGGAACGACGACCAGGGCACTGCGTCAGCCCATGCGGCTATCGACACCAGCCTGACCAAGCTGGGCCTCGACTACGTTGACCTGTACTTGATCCACTGGCCCACCCCGCAGAAAGACTTGTACCTCGAAAGCTGGTTGGCGCTCGAAGAAATCAAGGCGTCAGGCAAAACCCGCTCCATTGGCGTCTCGAACTTCCAGCTTGACCACCTTCAGCGGGTAATCGAGGGCAGCAGCACGGTTCCCGCCGTCAACCAGATCGAGCTGCACCCCGCATTCGCGCAGCGCGACATCTCCACCTTCGCCCGCAAGAATGACATCGCCATCGAAGCCTGGGGCCCCCTCGGACAGGGCAAGTACAACCTGCTTGAGCTGCCAGAGATCACCATGGCGGCCGAGGCGCACGGCAAGTCGGCCGCGCAGGTCGTCATCCGTTGGCACCTGCAGACCGGCAACATCGTGTTCCCCAAGTCGAGCACCAAAGAGCGCATCATCGAAAACTTCAACGTTCTCGACTTCGAGCTCACCGAGGGTGAGATGAGCGAGATCGACAAGTTGGACTCCGGCAAGCGCGTCGGCGGTCACCCGGACGAGGTCAACTAACGGCGAAACTTTCCCCGCCCGCGGCTTAGAGAATCCCTGCCGCGGGCTGGGAAAGCGGTGCTGGGAGCAAAAAATAACACCCCAGCGCAGACTCCAGTGCAAGCATGGAGACATGACCAATCGACTTGCCGACGCCGTCAGCCCCTACCTTCGATCCCATGCGGGCAACCCCGTCGACTGGTGGCAGTGGGGCCCAGAACCGTTTGCGGAAGCCGAGCGGCGGGGTGTTCCTGTTCTCATCTCGATTGGCTATTCGACCTGCCACTGGTGTCATGTGATGGCGCGCGAAAGCTTCAGCGACCCGGTGCTTGCCGAGTACCTGAACGCCAACTTCGTCAGCATCAAGGTGGATCGGGAAGAGCACCCCGACGTTGACTCCACCTACATGGCCACAGCTGGTGCGTTCACCCAGCAGCTCGGCTGGCCGCTGACCGTCTTTGCTACCCCGGCCGGTCGCACCTTCTTCGCGGGAACCTACTACCCGCCGCAGCCCGTGCAAAACATCCCCGCGTTCCGTCAAGTGTTGGAAGCGGTCCAGGATGCCTGGACTAACCGGCGTAGCGAGGTCGATGCCAACGCCGCCCAAATTGCGAACGCGCTTGCTGCGCAAAGTACCCAAAAACCGGGACCGCTGCCCACTTCCGCCGACTTTAACGCCATCGTCAGCGAACTGCGCACCTACGAAGACACCGAGTTCGGCGGATTTGGGGGAGCCCCCAAGTTCCCCGTCGCCACCGTTATTGGGTTGCTGCTCGATCGGGAGGACGCCGGAGATGCGGAAGCCGGAGCGCTGGCCCGCCGCACGCTCACCGCGATGGCGAACTCCGAGCTGCGCGACAGTGTTGAGGGTGGGTTCTTCCGGTACGCCGTGCACCGCGACTGGAGCGAACCGCACTACGAGCGCATGCTTTACGACAACGCCCTGCTACTCGACGCTTACGCGAGGGTGGGGGACACCGCAGTCGCAGACGGCATCGCCTCGTTCCTGCTCAACGTCCTCGCTCTACCCGGCGGGGGACTGGCATCCGCCCAAGATAGCGAGAGCATTCTGAATGGCGTCAAGGTGGAAGGCGACTACTACAAGTTGAGCGCCGAGGAACGGGCCGCCGTTACCCCGCCAGCACTGGACGACAAGGTGCTCACCGGCTGGAACGGGCTCGCTATCGGCGCGTTGGCCTCCGCCGGTTACCGGCTGGGCCGGCCTGACTGGGTGGAGGGAGCTACGAAGATTGCTGACTATCTGCTCGACGGCCCACTCATTCGTGCCAGAACCGGTGAGGCCGCCTCCACCGCGCAACCCACGCTGGAGGACTACGGCATGCTCGCCGACGGTCTAGCCTCCCTCGCCATTGCCAGCGGCGAGGTCTCCTATGCCGTTGCTGCGCGCGAAATCCTGAGTGACGCGATGGCGGCGGGATCCGCAAGCCCGTTTGGGGTGCCCACCGGTGGTGACCCGGTGCTGACGGCACACGGGTTGATGTTGGAGGTCGACCCCAGCGAAGGCGCCTACCCCAGCGGAATCAGCGCTGCCGCCCACGCCGCGCTCACCCTCTACGGGATTAGTGGCGACGCAGCGTTCCGGGACGCTTCCCGGCAGGCCATGGAAATTCTTGCCCCGTTGAGTGTCACCCGGGCGATCTCGTTCGGGTTCGCCCTCTCGGTGATGTCCGCACTGAACGAGCCGACCACCGCGCTGGTGTTGGTGGACGACACGGACAACTCCGAGCTTGCCGCGATCGCCCGCACCGCTCCGCGCACGGTGCTGGTGGCCCAGGTGACCTCAGCGCAGGCGCAGGCGTTCGCCGAGGCCGGCTTTGAACTGTTCGTGGGGCGTACCAGCCAGAACGGGCTGCCCACCGCGTACCTGTGCGAAAGTTTTGTCTGTCACCTGCCGGTCACTGACGCCGAGGCTCTGCGGGGTTTGCTCAGCTAACCAGTTGCCGGTTGGCGTCGGCGGCCCACTCCCACAGCGACCCGTCGTACACCGACACCTGCGTGTGGCCAAGAATGGTCAGCGTCAACGCGGCGGCGGTGGCGGTGATGCCACCCTCGCAGTACACAACAATGCGCGGCTTGGTCAGCACAGGGGCAAAGGTTTTTTTGAGCTGAGCGTTGTGAAACTGGGTGTGGGTGGTGCCGTCGATCAGCGATGTTGAAGGCACGGTGAGGCTGCCGGGGATCTGACCGGAGCGGCGCCCAGCCACGGTGTTATCCCCAGAGTGTGGAAGAGGGGTGGCGTACACCAGTGCCGCGTTCTCTTCGCCGCGCACCACCGCCTCAACGTAGGCCGTGTCAGCCCAGACATGGGGACGGTCAGAGGCAGTAAAGGACTTGGGGTGGCTCACAACATGCCCAAACTCGAGGGGTCGGTCTTCTTCCAACCACTTGACCAGTCCACCGTCGAGGACGGCGACGCGGTCATACCCGGCTGCGCGAAATAACCACCACACCCGGGACGCCCACTGGCCCACCACCGAGTCGTACACCACCACGGTGCTGTCATTGTCGATACCTAAAGCGCCAACAACGGAGGCGAACCGGTCGGTCTCGGGATGCGTAAACGGGTACAACCCCGTGGGGTCAGAGAGCGCGGTAATAACGTCAGCAAACTGGGCATCGGGTACGTGCCCGTTGACGAGGTACGACTCGTGCCCACTTCGGTAGCCCGCGTGCCCATCGGATTCGATGGTGGCCAGCACCGTGGCATCCAACACAACAAGGTTGTCTGCACCGAGATAGTCAGCCAACCATTGGGTGGACACAACCGGGTCGAGAAGCGTTGGTCCGAGAGTCATAAGTTCACGGTACCGAGAGCCTCAGACACCCGAAACCCCCTGGCAACTTGAGGTAACCAAACGGGGGCGCCGAACGTATTAGCAGCGTGAAAACGGGGGCGTGCCGCCGCCTTTAGTGTGCAGCTTTGCGGGAGGTGATCTGGCCGGTATCGAATCCGAGCAGGTGAAGTCCACCGTGGAAACGGGCGTGTTCCACCTTCAGGCACCGGTCCATCACCACGGTGAGGCCTTTACTTTCGCCGTATTCGGCTGCCTCCTGGTTCCAGATCCCCAACTGCACCCACACCGAGGGTGCACCGATGGCAAGCACATCGTCAATAACGGCCGGAATGTCACTGGCTTTACGGAACACGTCCACAATGTCGGGCACCTCCGGCAGGGAGGCGAGGTCGGGGTAGGCCTTCTGGCCGAGAATGGTGTCCGCGTTGGGGTTCACAAAGTAGACCCGGTAGTTGCTGGACTGTTGCAGGTAGGTGCCCACAAAGTAGCTGGAGCGGGTGGAATTGGGGGACGCCCCGACAATGGCGATCGACTTCGCTCCCCGCAGGATGGCCTGACGGTCTTTGGCTCCCGGCCCCACCCAGGTGCGCTGCGACTTTAGAAGCTTCGCCAGCGGGGAGCTTGCCGGAAGCTCACAGGTGAGCCCGTTGGCCAACTGGCTGGTCACGGTGCTTTGCGTCATGACTTGCCCTCCGTTGCGATGGTCAGCGCCTGGTCGAGATCGTAAAGAATGTCATCCACATCTTCAATTCCCACACTGATACGCACCAAGCCCGGCTCCACTCCAGCATCAATCAGCTGCTGGGCGCTGAGCTGCGCGTGTGTGGTGGAGGCGGGGTGAATAACGAGTGTTTTCGCATCACCAATATTGGCCAGGTGGCTGGCCAGGTCAACCGACTCGATGAACTTTTGGCCCACCTCACGGCCGCCCTTGACGCCGAAGCTGAAGACGGCACCGGGACCAATCGGCAGGTACTTGTTGGCCCGCTCATGGTGCGGGTGCGAGGGCAGGCCCGCCCAGTTGACGTAGTCAATACGAGGGTCAGCCTCAAGCCATTCGGCAACAACGCGGGCGTTATCCACGTGAGCCTGCAGACGGAACGGCAGCGTCTCCACCCCCTGCGCCAACAACCATGCCGAGTGGGGAGAGAGGGCAGGGCCGATGTCGCGCAGCTGCTCTGCCCGCAGCCGGGTTAAAAAGGCGTACTCGCCGAAGTTGCCGTGCCAGTTGAGCCCACCGTACGAGGGGACGGGCTCGTCAAAGAGTGGGAAGTGCTCGTTGGCCCAGTGGAACCGTCCGCTTTCCACCACAACACCACCTAGTGTGGTGCCGTGCCCACCGAGGAACTTGGTGGCCGAGTGAATGACCACATCGGCACCCCACTCGATCGGGCGAATCAGGTACGGCGTCGCAATGGTTGAGTCGATGATCAGCGGAATGTTGTGGGCATGCGCCACCTCGGCGAGCCCCTCAATGTCGGCGATTTCGCCCGACGGGTTGGCGATGGTTTCCGCGAAAATTAGTTTCGTTTTGTCGGTGATCGCCGCCGCATAGTCGGCCGCATCTGAGCTGTGCACAAAGGTGGTGTCCACCCCAAACCGGCGCAGCGTCACATCCAGTTGGGTGACCGAACCGCCGTACAGGTTCGCTGAGGCAACAATGTGATCGCCGGCACCGGCCAACGACGCGAAGGTCACAAACTGGGCGCTCAGTCCGCTGGCGGTGGCAACAGCGCCGAGACCACCCTCCAGGCTCGCTACCCGCTCTTCAAAGGCGGCCACGGTGGGGTTGGACAGCCGGGAGTAGATGTTGCCGTACTTCTGTAAGGCAAAACGGGCTGCGGCATCCGCTGTGTCATCAAAAACAAACGCAGACGTTTGGTAAATCGGCAGCGCACGGGCCCCAGTTACCGCGTCGGGAATGTTCCCCGCGTGAATTGCCCTTGTGCGGAAACCATATTCGCGATCAGCCATGGCGCCACGATACCGGCCCAGACGAGTCGGTCTGCGCGGTGACGTAACACTGCGTTACTTCCCGTGACGGCGTATTACTTCCAGGTGGGGAACCAGTAGTGCAGCTGCGTGTACCGCCAATCGAGCTGAATGCCGGTCCACATGGGCCAGAAGAACACACTCAATGCCACCGCCAGAATCAGAAACAATCCAATGAAGCGGATGCCTCGCGCCCGGCCAACCGGATCATCCCCGCGGCTCCCCAACAATTGCCAGATCACAAAGGCGATCGCAAGAATCAGGTACGGCTCGAAGGCAATTGTGTAGAACTGGTACACGGTGCGATCCAGGTACATGAGCCACGGTAGGTAGCCGGCGGCCAGACCCAACAGGATCAGCCCCACCCGCCATTCGCGGAACCGCACCAGACGGTAGAGCAGGTACAGCGCTGCCGCGGTGCCGGCCCACCAGATCAGAGGGTTGGCGATGCCGGTAATGGCCGCGCCGCAGTAGTCAACCGTGCAGCCGTTCTCACCGGGTCCTGAACCAACAAAATACATACTCGTTGGCCGCACCAACAGCAGCCAGCCCAGCGGGTTCGCCGCGTACGGGTGCGGGGAGCTTTCACCCACGTGATAGGTGTAGACGTCTTGCTGCATACGCACAAAACTCTGGAACGCTAACGGAACCCAGGAGAATGCGCCCTGCCAGGCGTTGCCTGGTTGCTCGGCGAAACCGCGCCCGTACCCGC
>DASYMY010000389.1:0-1516 GCA_036008825.1 Glaciihabitans sp. | reverse complement strand
TTTGTATGGCTGATGATTCGCGGCAAGAACCGGGCGACGAGTTCCGTGACATGCTGCGCGAGTTTCTCGCGGGCAATACCAATATCGATCCTGCACAACTGGCGGGGGCTGCTGGACTACCCAACGACCCCGAGGTTATTGCGCAGCTGATCCAGCAGCTTCAAAGCGCTGTGCAGTCAAGTGGTGATGGGGTCAACTGGGATCTTGCTCTTGAGCAGGCTCGTGGTCTGGCCGCACGGTCCACCGTTGTGTCGCTACCCGCTGAGCGTTCACAGCTGGAGCAGGCGTTCCACGTTGCCGCGCTCTGGCTGGATGAAGTGACGTATCTATCCGAGCTGACAACAGAGCCTCGTCTGATGAGCCGCTCCGAATGGGTGAATGCGTCCATGGCGGTCTGGGGTCAGCTTGCTGAGCCCGTCGCGAGCTCTATCGCAAACTCTCTTGCTGAGGTGCTCAAAGAGCAGGCGCCCGAGGAGATGTCCTCCATGATGGAGGGGGCCAGCCAGTTGATGCGCAATGTTGGCGGCACCCTCTTCGCGATGCAGCTCGGACAAGTTGTGGGCCAGCTTTCCACCGAGGTGGTCTCGGGCGGTGACGTTGGCATCCCGCTGCTCGATAACCAGCAGGCCGCGTTGCTCCCACAGAACGTTGCCGCGTTCGGCGCTGACCTCGACATTCCTATCGACCAGGTGCACCTCTACCTGGCCGTGCGAGAACTTGCCCACGCTCGCCTGTTCCGTCACGCGAAATGGCTACGGCTGCAGTTGTTGTCGTCCATCACCGAATTTGCCCGTGGCATCCGCATTGATACTGAACGCCTCGAATCGCTTGCCGAAGATTTCGACCCGGCAAACCCGGAGCAGCTGCGCGACGCAATGACCAGCGGTGCGCTAATTCCGCCCAAGTCCGACGACCAACTGATCGCGTTGGCCCGCTTGGAAACGATGCTCGCCTTGATTGAAGGCTGGGTTGATGTTGTAACGGCGGATGCCAGTTCGCGACTGCCCCGTGTTGATGCCCTGGCCGAGACGGTGAAGCGTCGACGCGCGTCAGGCGGTCCGGCGGAGTCAGCGTTCGCGACGCTTGTTGGTCTCGAATTGCGCCCCCGGCGATTGCGGGAAGCCGCACAAATGTGGCGTACGGTAACCGACGCAGTTGGTGCGGAAAAGCGCGACGAGTTGTGGTCGCAGCCTGACCTCATCCCGTCTAGTGACGATATTGACGATCCGAGCGCGCTTATCGCCCGAATTAGCGGTGTATCGGTGCAGGACGACATGGATCAAGCCCTTGAGGATCTCCTCAACGACAACGGGAGTGACCGACCGCAGGAAGATCGGCCGTAACTCCACAACCTACGTTTGAGCGCACGCAGCGTGTGGGTGTGAGCAACTCGACGTCCCATGACGGAATTACTCCATCATGGGGCGCATGGTTCTCAAGCTGGATCCCCGCATCCCCCTCGTTTGGCGCTCTCCCTCGAGCCTGCAGTTTGGGGTGGAACCGCCGCGGGTGATTC
>DASYMY010000388.1:0-4493 GCA_036008825.1 Glaciihabitans sp. | reverse complement strand
CGGGCCTTTTGCTTTGCAGTTCGAGAGACCAAGCTGGTTCGCGGACTGGTATCAGGACTTTCGCTACACCGGCCCGCTTGTACTCGGCATCATCGGCATGGTGCTCCTCGCGTTCCCTATTCGAGCCCGAAGCGGGAGGGGCTCGGCAGAGCTCACCCGCCGTACCCCGCTGAGTTTCGCGAAAGGGCTGTGGATCGCCACCCCCGTCGTGGTCGTTGCGCTCATCCTTGTTGTCACCGTCACAGCCGGCGCCGCATCACGACCGGACCCAGAATCAGGTCACTACACGATGTACTTTGTGGACCTCGGCGGCGAAAGAGGTATGGGCACCAACATCTATGGCTGGTTCAACTCCATACCGTGCCTGATCCTCATAGGCGTCATGATCAGTATCGCCATCATCAACCTGTTCCTTATTGCCCGACCAGCGTTAGATCAGGACCACTTCCGCGACGCCGCCGTTCGCACCGTTCGCACACGCAATGTTCTGATGGTCGGAACCGGCGCACTTCTTATGCACCTTGGTCTGATCTTCGGTTCCCTGGCCGGGACCGCGTCTATCCGATCAAGCTTCGCAACCTCGGAGGGTCCCGTGGCTTTTTGGACGACGTTCGCCGCATTGGGACCGTGGCTGTCCGCAGCCTCCAGTGTTAGCGCAGCGCTCGGATTCGCTCTGTGGACCACGGTCGCATTATCTGCGATCCCATCGAAGCGGCTGGCCCCGACCTCGGTCAGTTCATGATCATCACACTGTCAGGGTTCACTCCACCGACGGAACAAATCCGCGACCAGATTCGTGGCCTAATCGCATCGGGACAGCTGGGCGCCGACGAGCGCCTTCCCTCGGTCCGTCAGCTCGCGAAGGACCTCGACGTTGCCCCGGGCACCGTGGCCAAGGCCTACAAGACACTTGAGGCCGAGGGCTATCTCACGGCGCGCACAGGCGGGGGAACTCGCGTAAGCCGAAGTGCGGCTACAACACCGCGACCAGTGCTGGAGGTCGCTCGCCAACTCGCTGATATCAGCACCCGCTCGGGTACCTCTCTTGACGACACCATCCGCATCCTCCGTGCGATCTGGCCTGAACGGCACACCGGCGCCGACCGCTAGAAGGCGATGGCCGCTGCGAGTCCCAAACCGTAGAACAGCGCGGTCAGGCTGGTGAGCTTCAACGCCAAAATCAGCTCAGGCGCCGTTTTCGCCGTTGCGGTAATCACCACAGCAGGCAACGCCAGCAGCAGGGTGAAGAACACCAGGTACGCATTCGGGTAGAACAGCGTAAAGAACACCAAAATGGCGTACGGGGCGAGCAGGAATACCCCGAAGATCACACGAGAGACCCGGTGCCCCAGCAGCACGGCGAGGGTGCGTTTGCCCGCAGCTTTGTCTGGATCGATGTCGCGAATGTTGTTGACCATCAGCACGGCGCAGGCGATCAGGCCGATGGCGACACCCGAGATCCAGCTTTCGGCGAGCACCGTGTCGATCTGCACGTAGGTGGTTCCCGCGGTGGCGACGAGTCCGAAGAACACAAAAACGAACACTTCGCCGAGCGCGTTGTAGCCGTAGGGGCGTTTGCCGCCGGTGTAGAAGTAGGCCGCCACGATGCAGGCGGCGCCAACAGCCAGCAGCCAGTAGTGACCGGAAAGAACAACCAGAGCAATTCCGGCGAGCGCCGCGATCCCAAAAAAGACCAGAGCGACGGTGAGTACTGCGCGCGGTTTGG
Source organism: Glaciihabitans sp. (assembly GCA_036008825.1). Taxonomy (GTDB): domain Bacteria; phylum Actinomycetota; class Actinomycetes; order Actinomycetales; family Microbacteriaceae; genus Glaciihabitans. The sequence continues at coordinate 2,767 of DASYMY010000388.1, read as the reverse complement.
CAGCACCGGAGCCGGTCAGGCGGGCAGGGCCAACCCGGTGGTTGTCGGTGCCGCGAATTCCGTCGGAGTAGTCGTTGGCGTAGTTCACCCCAATCTGCAGGGCCACCGCAACGGCGAGGCAGAGCAGGGCGCGAACCCAGTGCCAACCTTCGTCAGCAAGAAGCTGGGTGACAGCGGTTCCGAGCGCAACGGGCGCAATTGCCAACGGCAGGGTGCGCAGGCGTGCACCGGAGATCCAGTCGGCTGCTGTGGCTTTTTTCACCACAACGGCCTGCGGGCGCCCACCGGGGCGACCACTGGTGCCGCTTTTCTTCTGCGAACGGGGTGCGGATTTTGCTGAGTTGCGCTGCTGTTTGGAAGTTGCCACGCAGAGATTCTACTGAGCGAGGCTTTGGATCAGACGCCGATCGGGTTTGCCGGAGCTCAGCTGAGGCACTTGCGCGACCACCACAACACGATCCGGTGCCGCCGCCGCACCAAACAGGCCACTCAAGTACTCACGCAATGGGCCAAGCTCAATGGCGGTTGTGGTCACCAGAACTGGAACCTCACCCCACTTTTTATGGGCGGATGCCACCACCACGGCACTCCCCTGCCCGGGCAGCTCGCGCACGGCTCGCTCAATGTCGGCGAGGGACACCTTGAGCCCGCCGGAAATGATGACGTCGTCCATTCGGCCGGTGATGTTGAGGCTCTCCCCGTCGAAGGTTCCCGTGTCGCCCGTTCGGTACCAACGCTGGCCGGCCTCGGCGGCAAAGGCGGCCGCGGTGCGCTCGTCGTCGCCCAGGTAGCCCTCGGCGAGAACACTGCCGGAGAGCTCCACCTGCCCGTCGACGATACGGATCTGGGTGTTGCCAATGGGCTGCCCGTTGTAGACACAGCCGCCGGCGGTTTCGCTGGAGCCGTAGGTTCGGGTGAGGTTTAGGCCCAGCTCGGTGGCACGCTCCAGCAGGTGGGCGCCGGTGGCCTGACCGCCGACCAGGATGTGGTCAAAGCGGCGTAGTGCCGGCAGGGAGACATCCGCTTCCATCAATTGGGCCAGTTGGGCGGGCACGAGTGAGGTGAACCGCAAGGGCGCATCGAGGGTGGCGGCCGCTGCGGCAAACGCTACGGGAAAACCGTCGGTGGCCGAGCGCTCGGCGTTGACCATGGCCGGTTCGGTGCTCGCGACGATGGAGCGGGTGAGCACGTTGAGGCCGGCGATGTAGTGCACGGGCAGGGCAAGCAGCCATTGCCCGGCGCCGCCGAGGGCGGACTCGGAGGCCGTGGCGCCGGCCAGCAGTGCGTCGGCGCTGAGCATTACCCGCTTGGGTGTTGCGGTGGATCCGCTGGTTTCAACAACGAGGGCGATTTTACGAGCGACCGCCTCCGGCACAGGGGTAGTGGGCGCACCGGGCAGGATGGCCGGCCCTGAACCACTGAGCGCGGCACGCAGCGCCTCAAGAACGGGTTGCGGTTCAGCCGACAGAACCTTCAGGGAGCGCATGAGCTCAGTACTGCCAGGGGTAGGGCGCCCAGTCGGGTTCACGTTTTTGAAGGAACGAGTCGCGGCCTTCAACGGCTTCGTCTGTTCCGTAGGCGAGGCGGGTGGCTTCGCCGGCGAACACCTGCTGGCCCACCATTCCGTCGTCGACGGCGTTGAAGGCGAACTTCAGCATTCGGATGGCGGTGGGGCTTTTGGTGAGGATCTCGTTTGCCCACTCGTATGCGGTGGTTTCTAGCTCGGCGTGGGGCACAACCGCGTTGATCGCGCCGGTGTCGAGCGCTCGCTGGGCGTCGTACTCGCGGGCAAGGAAAAACACCTCGCGGGCGAACTTCTGGCCCACCTGGCGGGCGAAGTAGGCGCTGCCGTATCCACCATCAAAGGATCCAACGTCGGCGTCGGTTTGTTTGAACTTGCCGTGTTCGGCGCTGGCGATCGACAGGTCGCAGACCACGTGGAGGGAGTGTCCGCCGCCGGCAGCCCACCCGGGGATCACGGCGATAACCACTTTGGGCATAAACCGGATGAGGCGCTGCACTTCGAGGATGTGCAGGCGGCCGGTCGTGCCGGGAGTGGGTGCGGGGCCGGTGCCTTCGTACTGGTAGCCGTCGCGTCCGCGGATGCGCTGGTCGCCGCCGCTGCAGAACGCCCAGCCGCCATCTTTCGCGCTCGGGCCGTTGCCGGTCAGCAGCACAACGCCCACCTTGGGGTTCTGCCTGGCATCGTCGAGGGCGCGGTAGAGCTCGTCCACCGTGTGCGGGCGGAACGCGTTGCGTACCTCCGGCCGGTTGAACGCGATGCGCGCCACCCGACCGGCAACATCAAGGTGATAGGTGATGTCGGTCAGTTCCGTGAAGTTCGGAACCTCCACCCACACGCTCGGATCGAACAGTTCGGATACCGGCTCACTCATAGCTCTAGCCTACGGCGCTGCGCTCTGCACCCATTGGCGTAGCACTGTTTAGCTCAGCAGCTGCTCGGCCCCGCCCAGCACCTGCGTCAGCAGTACCGGGTTCGCGATCACACAGAAGACCATGGCGATCGCCCCGTAGAGGCGGCCGCGGCCGGTGATGACCGCAACACCACCAATGAGGAACCCCACGATGGAGATTCCGATGGCAACAAATCCCAGCGCACGGGCGGCGATGAATTGGTCGTCGACAGCCAAAACCAGTCCGCGGGTGAACAAAAACACGGTCGCAGCCGCGAACAGCAGCGAGATGACTCCGGTGAGGGCACGGTAGCTGCGGCGCGGACGGCGCTCAGGAACTACGTCGTCGTCGC
>DASYMY010000387.1:0-7213 GCA_036008825.1 Glaciihabitans sp. | reverse complement strand
CCATGTTCGGCATCCGAATATCCATACAGACCACGTCGGGCCGCAGCTCACGTGTCATCCGCACCGCTTCAAGGCCGTCTTTCGCTTCGCCGACCACCACCATGTCGGGTTCGGCGCCCACAATAACGGCCACCCCCGCGCGAATGATGGCCTGGTCGTCGGCGATCAGCACCCTAATCACTCGGCTGCTCCGTTTCTGTCGTAGGGAATCTCCAAACGGTTGCGCCATCCGCCGTCTCGGGGGCCCGTCTCCAGCCGCCCGCCCACCAGGCCGGCTCGTTCGTCCATCCCCGAAATGCCGTAGCCGCGATCTTTGCGCTGCGTAAGTGATGCAGAACCGATCGAAGCGGATGCCTCATTGTCGACGGTAATTCGCACCAACTCCGCGAGGTACTCCACCTGCACGTGGCAGGTCGCGCCGGGCGCGTGCTGGGCCGCGTTGGCGAGGGATTCTTGCACCATTCGGTAACCGGCGGTCTCGGCAAGGGGTCCGAGGGGGCGCGGCTGCCCGTCGAGAGTCAGCTCGACCGATTGCTGCCGGCTGCGGGCGGTCTCCACCAGCGCGGGAATGCGCGCAAGGGAGGGCACCTGCGGCGAGGCCCCCACCTCATCGGGGTTGTCGCTGCGCAACAGGCCAACCGTGCGGCGCAGATCCGCCAGGGTGGTGCGCGCGTCCTGTTGAACCGTGCGCAGCATCTCGCGGGTGCGCGCCGGGTCGGACTCGGCCAGGGCTGAAGCGGCCTGGGCGCCGACAATGATTCCAGAAAGGTGATGCGCCGCAATATCGTGCAGCTCCCTGGCCATGGCCGTGCGCACCTCAACCATTTCCCGCTCGATTCCACTCACACGTTGCCGTTCGGCCAGTTCGGCCCGCTCTCTCAACGCCCGCACAAGACGCTCTCGTGCAAGCAAAAACTCGGCAAGCGCGGCGGGAGCGCCGTATTGCAAAATCGGGCGGGCGAGGGTGGCGGCCACAATAACTAGCAGTGAGTCTGCAGCGCCCACAACCATGGCAATGGCGCTCACCAGCACCGTCGCAACAGCGCCGGCGGAGACAATCGCATAGCGGTAGCGGCGAGTGCCGGTGCGCAGAAGGGAGTAGGTGGCAATCATGACGCCCAACGACCCGGTACCCAGTTGGCCGCCGGTGCTGCCCAGTAGTACAGAGTCGAGAATAACGACGGCGACAAAGACAGTAGCGGGAGATTGACGGCGAAACACCAACGCAAGAGCCTGCGCGGCAACAAGACCCGCGTACACCACCGGTGAAAATAGGCCGGGCACTTGCTCGGCATATTGGTCAACAAGGTTGAGGCCAAGCGAGGCCACCGCTGTGGCCAGCACCACCAGCACGGGTATCGCCGTGCGAAGGCGCGAGACCACACCGGCGGATGTGTGTTCAGCGGGCATAGTGCGATCTAACCATGAGTGCGAGTGTGGCCTAGACGTCCAGAAGGGTTGCGTCGAGGGCATCGAGCACCATCGTGTACTGCGCCATTACTTTCTCCATGTCCGCCATATCAGCCACCGCCATGGGTAGTGCTGTGACGGCAATGGTGACGGCCGTGCCGTCGGGGCGAACAGCGTTGCGGGTGTGCAGCCCGGGGATATCACCGCCGTGGCCCCACGAAATGCCGCCGCTGAGTGGGTTGCTCTGCAACCCCAACCCGTATGTTGCCTCTGGCCTGAATTGATCGCCGGCCGGCACAACCGTCTGCATCTCGGCGAGGCTGGCCGCGCTGAGTAGCTCACCACCCAGCAGCGCCTGCATAAACCGGTTGAGTTCACTGGGGGAGGCCACCATGGCGCCGGCAGCCCAGGCAAAGGCCGGATCCATCGAGGTGATCTCCCGCAGTTCGCCCTCCTGGGTCACGTGATACCCACTCGGGTGCTCCCCACGAATGTCCCGCTCACCCGGCACAGGCAGGTAGGTGTGCGTGAGGTTCAGCGGCTCCACAATACGGGTGTGAATTTGCTCGGCCAGCGAAGTCTCGGTCATCCGCTCGATCAGTAGTCCCAACATCACATAGTTGGTGTTGCTGTACTGCCAGCGCTCACCTGGCGCAAAAACGGCGGGACGCTCAAAGGCGATATCGAGCAGCTCCCGCGGCGACATGTAAACGTGTTGGGTGCCAAACGCGTCAGCGGCGACTTTGTCTGCGTACTCCGGCAGGCCGCTGGTGTGCTGCATCAGCTGCCGCACCGTGATCGTGCTGCCATCACTACCCGACCCCGCCAACAGGCCGGGAAGGTAGGTATCAATGGGCATATCCAGCTCAAGAAGCCCCTCCTCCACCAGCTGCAACAGCACAACGGCGACATACATCTTGGTGTTACTCCCGATGCGCACCTCGCCATCCAGCGGCACCGCGGAGCCCGCCGCAATGTTGCCCACTCCTACTGCCACATTCGTATGCTCGCCGGCGGGGGTGGTGACGCAGGCGAGAACGTCGGGGAATCCGGCATCCGCTAGTTGCTGCATTCGTGCTGTCAAACGCTTTTCCAAGCGGATGCCACTGTGCCCGGCTTCGTTCTGCCCGGCTTCGTACTGCTCGGCTTCGTTCTGCTCGACGGTGGTTATCAGATCAGTTGTGGTGCTCATGGTGATTCCTTATATAAGAGAGAGAAAGGCGTGCGAGATGTCGTGTGCGCAAGGGCGCTCTTACACGTCGCAGAGGGTTGCATCGAGGGCGTCGACGACGATTTTGTACTGCTCCATCAGCTTCTCCTCGTCGGTCATATCAACCACTGCCCAGGGCAGTGCGGTGACGGCAATGGTGACGGCGGTCCCATCGGGGCCAACAGCGTTGCGGGTTTGCAGGCCGGGGATGTCCCCGCCGTGGCCCCACGCAACACCGCCGCAGCTGAGCGGGTAACTCTGCAGACCCAGACCGTAGGTGGCTTCCGGCCACAGCTCGTCGCCTGCGAACACATCCGTTTGCATCTCGGTCAGGCTCGATTCGCTGAGCAGCTCGCCGCCCAGAACCGCCTGCATAAACCGGTTGAGCTCACTGGGGGAGGCGACCATCGCGCCGGCAGCCCAGCCAAACGCCGGATCCATTGTGGTGATCTCCCGCAGCTCACCCTCCGTGGTGACGTGGTAACCACTCGGATGTTCCCCACGGATCTCCCGCTCACCGGGCGTGGGCAGATAGGTGTGTTTGAGATTCAGCGGCTTCACAATACGATCGTGGATCTGCTCGGCCAGCGGGCGTTCGGTTAGCCGCTCAACTAAGAGTCCCAACGTGAGGTAGTTGGTGTTGCTGTACTGCCACTGCTCGCCTGGCGCAAAATTGGCCGGCCGTTCAAGCGCAACATCAAGCATGTCGCGCGGTGAGATGTAGACGTTCTGGGCGGCAAACGCATCGGCGGCGACTTTGTCGGCGTACTCGGGCAAGCCGCTGGTGTGTTGTAGCAACTGCCGCACCGTGATCGCGGTGCCATCAATTCCCGTCCCCCTGAGCAACCCCGGCAGGTAGGTCTCGATGGGGGCGTCCAGTTCAACGAGACCTTCCTCCACCAGCTGCAGCACCACAACGGCGACATACATTTTGGTGTTGCTGGCGATGCGCACTTCGCCGTCGACCGGCACCTCGGATCCGTCCGCAATGTTGCCGACACCCACCGCCACATTGGTCTGATCGCCATCGGGGCTGGTGACGGAGGCGAGAACGCCGGGGTAACCGGCATCCGCTAGTTGCTGCATTCGTGTTGTTAGACGATCTTCCGGGCGGATGTCACTGTGCCCGGTCTCCTCCCGCTCCTGGGTGATACCCACCGTGGCAGCCCCTGCGGTGAGGGCGATTGCGGCCGCACCGGCAATGAGCATCCAGCCGCGGCGACGTCGTGGTGGTGGAGAGGGGGAAACGGTTGTCTGGTCGTTTGTGGTGGTCATGATGACTCCTAAGGAGAGGGACGAGGGGTTAGATGTCGCGGCGCTTCAAGGCGAGCGCGGCGAGGCCCAGCAGGGCCAGGGTGATCGCTCCGAGGCCGGCGAGGGCGAGCGGGAAGGGAATCCCGGATGAGGTTGTGCCAATAACCGCGTTCGCGAGCGACAGTGGCAAAAACTGCATCGCGGCGGGAATGTGACCAAGGATCAGGCCGGTAATCGAGAGCACAATGGGCTCCAGCATGATGATTGCGAGCATTATCAGGACCCCGGCAAGTTGGCTGCGGGCCAGAATGCCAATGGACAGGGCGATCAGTGTGAGGGCGCCAACCGCGAGTGTGCCGCGGGCGATAACCCCGGCGATCTCGAGCGGCGTGGCCGCGAGTGGCAGTCCCATCACCGCGACGGTGCCGAGCAGTGTTGCCAGACTCACCAGGGTGAAGACCAGCCCGGTGGCAAGGCCAACCACGCCGGTTGCTGCGGCTTTGGAGGCAAGGATGCGCACCCGGCGAGGCTGCGCCAGCGCTGCGGCAACAATGCCGCCGAACCGGTAGTCACTTGTTCCTGCAAGCACACCCATCATCACCACGGCGAGCACAGCGATGCCAACGGATCCGCCGCCGCTCGATGCACCAAACGGGCTGAGCGCATCAAGCTGCGCGGAAGTGCTGCCCAAATCCAGTGCAGGAAAGTCGTCTCCTAGAGCGGCCCGGCCCGGACCAATCGTGCCAGCAGCAAGCGCCGGCAGCAGCGTCACAAAAATGATCTGCGTGAGGATGAGTCCACCGGCGCCAACAGCAACCGCAATTTTGGGTGTCTTTGTTGTGGTCAGTTTGAGCATTTCGGCGCGGAACATCAGCGCACCTCCGAACGGGAACCCTCGGTGAGCTGAAGGTAAAACCGCTCCAGGTCTCCACCACCACTGCCGGCAACAGTGGCCAGCGCGCCGTCTGCGACCACACGGCCCTCGGCAATCACCACAATGTCGTCGGCGATCTGCTCCACATCTGACAGCACGTGCGACGACAACAGCACGGCGCCTCCGCCGTTGGCAAAAGCCCTCAGCCGCGCTCGCAGCCAGTGCATTCCCGACGGATCCAGCCCGTTCGCCGGCTCGTCCAGAATCAGAATCCGCGGACTGCCCACCAGCGCCGCCGCCAAAGCGATTCGCTGACGCATCCCCAGCGAGTACCCGCTCACCGCACGATCCGCCGCCGCGCTCATATCGACTTCGCTCAGCACCTCATCCACGCGCTCGGCCGGCGCCTTCGTCTGAGCGGCCACAATTCGCAGATGCTGCCGCCCGGTCCGTCCCGGATGCAGCCCACCCGCATCCAAAACAGTTCCCACCATTTGAAGCGGATGCTTCCAGCCCGAGTACGGCCGCCCATGGATCAGCGCGTGACCGGAGTCGGCCGAGGCGAGGCCCAAAAGCATTCGTATGGTGGTGGTTTTGCCGGCCCCATTGGGTCCGAGTAGTCCAACGACTCGGCCGCTGGAGACGGTGAAGCTGACATCGTCGACGGCAGTGCCAGCGGAGAAGTTCTTCCGTAAGGCTTTGGCGTCAATCGCACAAGTATCGGTATTGGTCATAACTCCATCGTCACGAGATGTGCTGGCGAGCACCCCCACCCTGCGGATGGTGTGCCCTAGCCAAACGGCTAGCCGTGGTGGTGGGGTTGGCGGTGGTGGTGGGGCTAGCGGTGGTGGTGGGAGCGGGGCGTTCGCGTGATTCGCTGATCAGCACCGCGGCCACCCCGGCAGCGCAGAGTGCAAACCCGATGAAGGTCACAACCCCCAGTGGTTCGCCCAAGAGCGCTGCCCCGGCGAGGGCTGTTGCGGGGGCAACCAGAAACAGCAGCGCGTTCAGGGCGGTAATACCCACCCGGCGCAGCAGCCACCAGTACAGCCCGTAGGCGACGAGGGTGGGAAACACCGCCGCGAGCAGAGCGTTCAGCCAGAACAGGGGTGAGGCGGGTGGCAGCAATGTGCCCGTTCCGGCACCGAGCAGCACAAACGCGACAGCAGTCACCACCACGTGCACGGTGAGCGTAACCAGCACGGGCACCCGCGAGGTGGATCGGCGCTCAATGAAGGTGCCAACAATGAGGGAGACCATAGCTAATGCGGGCAGCGCATATGCCAACGGCGGGGCATCCGCCTCTCCGAATTGTGACCGAACAACGAGGGCAACGCCGAATGCGCCCATCACCAAGCCGCCCCACTGCGCGCCGCGAACTCGCACACCCAGGAGCGGGCCAACAAGGGTTGCCACGATCAGGGGCTGCACGGCGTCGATGAGGGCGGTGGTGCCGGTGGTGATTCCCGTGGCGATCGAGGCGTAGACGAAGGCGCAGTAGCCGAATTGGGCGAACACTCCCACGATGGCCTGGTGGGTGAGGTCGGCGCGGGAGATTCCCCGAGCGGCCCCGGTGAGGTTCACCACAATCAGCAGCGCCACGGCGACGGGCACAAAGCGCCAGACCAGCAGGGTGATGGGGGAGACCTCGACGGTGGCGACGGCAGCGATCACAAAACCGGAACTCCAACTGGCAACAAAGGCGAGGGCGCCGAGGACGGTAACAACGACCGCAGGTATACCGAACTGTTTACTCATGCCCTCGACTATACAGTCCTGTATAGTTTTTGTATGTCTGCTCCTGTACCGGCCCTTGCTCCGCTCACTCCCGGCGCTCGCCGAGTGCTGGATGCTGCCTCTACCTTGTTCTACGAGCGCGGAATTCACGCGGTGGGTGTTGACACCATTGCCGAAGCGGCTGGGGTCACCAAAAAAACCCTCTACGACCGGTTTGGGTCAAAAGAGGCGCTGGTGGTGGCGTATCTGCAGCATCGCGACGCGCGCTGGCGTGAGCACGTTGCCTGGCATCTGGCCCAGGTGAGCGAGCCGGGGATCGAGCGAGTGCTGGCCATCTTTGACGCGGCGATCACCTGGTCGGGCGAGAACAGCCACAAAGGGTGCAGTGCGGTTAATGCCCGGGCGGAGATTGGTGATGGTCACGATGGGCATCCGGTGTTCCCCGAGGTGTCGCGGCAGAAGATCTGGTTGCTCGACCTCTTCGCGGAGCTCTGCACCGAGGCGGGACTAAGTCAGCCGGCGAATCTGGCGCGCACCATGATGCTGCTATATGAAGGAGCCATTGTGACGGTGGGGATGGAAACCTTTGCGCAGCCGTTCGAGCTTGCGCGCGGGGTTGCCCGTTCCGTGTTGGAAAGCGCACCCCGATAGATTCGCGCGGTTCAGCGGGTGCTGTTGGGGAGTTCGTCAACCCCTCCGGGCAAACGACCCGAACGGGGGCCAAAAAC
>DASYMY010000386.1:0-8631 GCA_036008825.1 Glaciihabitans sp. | reverse complement strand
AGCCGTGCCAACAACAGGTGCGCCGCACGCCATCGCTTCAAGGTTCACAATTCCGAGCGGTTCGTACACCGAGGGGCACACGAACGTGGTGGCCTGGGTTAGAACCGCAGACAGCTCGCTTTGGCTGAGCAGCCGGTCGATCCACACAACACCGCTGCGCTCCTGCTGCAGTGCTGCGACGCCGGCTTGGACCTCCGCCAGAATCTCCGGGGTGTCAGGAGCACCAGCGCACAACACAAGCTGCACGTCGGCGGGAAGCTTTGCGGCCGCGCGCAACAGGTAGGGCAAACCCTTTTGCCGCGTGATGCGGCCAACAAAAACGACAGACGGCCGGGTCGGGTCAATGCCGAGCGCACGAACCGTCTGCTCGTCGTCGATCGGCTTCCAACGCTCAAGGTCGATCCCGTTGTGCACAACGGTGACCTTTGACTCGTCCAGGAACGGGTAGGAGCGGAGAATGTCGCGACGCATTCCGTGGCTCACCGCGATAACTGTTGCCGCGCCAGCGAATGCCGTGGATTCGATCCAGCTGGACACGCGGTATCCGCCACCAAGCTGTTCCGCTTTCCACGGCCGCAACGGCTCAAGGCTATGCGCGGTGACAACATGTGGGATCCCGTGTAGCAACGAGGCAAGGTGCCCTGCAGCGTTCGCGTACCAGGTGTGCGAGTGCACAATGTCGGCGCCCTCAACGTCTTGGGCGATTCTCAGGTCAACACCGAGTGTCGACAGTGCCGGGTTTGCGTTGCCGAGTTCGGGAATTGGCCCGTAGGAGAAGACCCCCTCTTCATCGCGGGGTTTTCCGAACGCGCGCACAACGACATCCATGTCGCCTCGCATCGCTCGCACCAATTCGGCCACGTGGACTCCGGCTCCGCCATAAACCTCTGGTGGATATTCCCGGCTAATCAGGTCAACTCGCATGAAGTAGACGCTAGTACAGCCACGCCGCAGCAACTACCCGCTGGTTAGACACGGTTTGTACCCATACGCTGTACTCATGGCGTCAAAGAAGATTTTCGGTATTGTCCTTGCTGGTGGAGAGGGCAAGCGGCTAATGCCGCTGACCGCTGACCGAGCTAAGCCCGCTGTCCCATTCGGAGGAGGCTACCGGCTCATTGACTTCGCTTTGAGCAACCTCATCAACTCAGGGCTGAGTCAGATTGTGGTTCTCACCCAGTACAAGTCCCACAGTCTCGACCGTCACATCACGCAAACCTGGCACATGAGTGGGCTGCTCAACTCGTACATTGCCTCGGTTCCCGCACAGCAGCGACTGGGCAAGCGCTGGTTCAGCGGATCAGCCGATGCCATCCTGCAGAGCCTCAACCTGCTTCGTGATGAGAAGCCCGACATTGTTGTTGTTGTGGGTGCCGACCACGTTTACCGTATGGACTTTGCTCAAATGATCGAGGCGCATATCGCCTCAGGAGCTGGTGTCACGGTGGCTGCTATCCGTCAGCCGCTTGCTCTTGCCGACCAGTTCGGTGTTATCGAGCTTGATCCTGACGACCCCAACCGAATCAAGGACTTCCTTGAGAAGCCCAAGGATGCGGTCGGCCTTGCTGACTCCCCCGGAGAAGTTCTCGCTTCCATGGGTAACTACATTTTCAACGCCGATATTTTGATGGATGCGGTCATCCGCGATGGCGAAAATGCGGACTCAGACCATGACATGGGTGGCGACATCGTTCCCGACTTTGTGTCGCGGGGTGAAGCCGGGGTGTATGACCTCAACCGCAACGAGGTGCCTGGGTCCACCGATCGCGACAAATTCTACTGGCGCGATGTGGGAACCATTGAGTCGTTCTTCGACGCTCATCAGGACCTGATTTCGGCTCTTCCGATCTTCAACCTGTACAACCGAGAATGGCCGATCTTCAGCCAGCAGCTCAACTCGCCTCCGGCGAAGTTCGTGCGCGACGCCAAGGGTAACTTGGGGACAACAATCGACTCGATTGTCTCGCTCGGAACACTAATCTCCGGTGCTCATCTGGAGCGCAGCGTAGTGGGCCCGTGGTGCGTGATTGACTCCGGTGCGACCGTAGTTGACTCTGTCATCTTCGAACGCGTCCGTATCGCCCCGAACGCCACCGTGCGGAGGGCTATCCTGGACAAGGACGTGGTCGTCGCAGAAGGCGCCACAGTGGGTGTTGATGCGGATGCTGACCGCGCCAGGGGCTTCACCGTCACCGACACCGGAATCACGGTTGTTGGTAAGGGAGTTCACGTCTCATAAACGTTGCCGGGTGGTAGATGCTGCACGGCCCAGCGCCGGGAAGGCATCTACCCCTATGGCTCGTTTTTTGGTTGTACTCGACGTCGATTCGACGCTTATTGACGATGAAGTAATCGAGTTGTTGGCCGAGGAAGCCGGATCACGTGAGCTGGTTGCCGACATCACCTCGCGCGCTATGAACGGCGAACTCGACTTCACTCAAAGCCTGCATTCACGTGTGCGCACTCTGGCTGGGCTTCCCATCTCCGCGTTCGACACGGTCCGCGAACGGGTAAGCATCACGACGGGTGTGTCCGAAATGATCGCAGGCATTCATGCTGCCGGTGGCCGTGTTGGTGTTGTCTCCGGCGGTTTCGGCGAGATCGTTGAGCACCTTGCCAACGACCTGAAGCTCGACTACTGGCGTGCCAACCGGTTGGAGATCACCGGTCAGACGCTGAGCGGCACGCTCACCGGCCCCATCATCGACGCTGAAGCCAAAGCCGTCGCTTTAGCCGAATGGGCTGCCCACTGCGATGTGCCTCTCGCCCGCACGGTTGCTATTGGTGATGGAGCCAACGACCTCCGCATGATGGAAATCGCCGGCCTATCAGTGGCCTTCGATGCCAAAGAGCCCGTCAGAGCACGAGCAGATGTAGCAATGTCAGGCCGCGACCTCAGCCAGGTTCTTCCCCTCCTCGGACTACGGGGTTAGGACTGTAGTCCCAACCCCGCAATTTCGAGCAACACCAATGGACCATTTAGTGGCGGATGCCACCCGCCCGCGAGTGTTTAGTGCCCCATCCCGAGGCCACCGTCAACGGGAATGACGGCACCGGAAATGTACGCCGAGTCGTCGCTGGCCAGCCAGGCAATGACTTTAGCTACTTCCTCAGGGGTGGCGAACCGACCGGCGGGAATCGACTTCTTGTATTCGGCCTGCTGAGCCTCGGGCAGCTGAGCGGTCATGTCGGTCTCAATGTAGCCGGGGGCCACTACGTTCGCGGTGATCCCGCGCGAACCCAGCTCACGGGTGACCGAACGGGCCAACCCAATAAGGCCGCTTTTTGAGGCGGCATAGTTCACCTGGCCGGCGGAGCCGAGCAGCCCGACCACGCTAGAGACCAGAATGATGCGCCCGAATCGGGCCTTCATCATGCCTTTGGTAGCGCGCTTCACGACCCGGAAAGCGCCGGTCAAGTTGGTGTCAATGACGGAGGAGAAGTCGTCTTCGTTCATGCGCATGAGCAACATGTCCTTGGTGACGCCGGCGTTGGCGACAACAACTTCCACCGGACCGAGTTCTGCTTCCACCTGGGAGAAGGCGGCGTCGAGGGACTCGAAGTCAGTGACATCCGCTCGAACTGTCAGCGAGCCGGCCGGGCCCTCACCGGATCGGGCGGTCACCGCGACGCGGTGACCTAGGGCGACGAATTCGCTGGCAATGGCAAATCCGATGCCTCGGTTGCCGCCGGTAATTAGAACAGTGCGCACAGTAGTCATGAGCAGCAAGCCTAATGTCCAGACCGACTAGACGTAGGCTTATTAGTACCGATGAAAAAGCCGCAGAATCAATACATCACTTCGCTTCCGGCGTCTCCGGAACAGGAGCGTCACACCCGTATGGTCAAATACTTGATCGCAATGAGTGTGCGTTTGCTGTGTGTTGTGTTGTGTTTTTTTGTTCAGGGGTGGCTGCTTGTTGTTGTGGTTATCGCCGCGCTTGTTCTGCCATACGTCGCCGTTGTGGCGGCGAACACCGTGATGACCGAAAAGAACCCCACCGTGTTGCGTCCCGGTGGTCTCCTTCCCGTAGCAAATTCAGAGACCTCGGAGGAGAACCGGTGATTGGTGGTTTTGGTGAACCGGAACAGACATCGTGTTCCCGTGCCGGTTGCCACTCCCGTGCAGTTGTTGCCGTCAACTGGCGCAACCCCAAAATTCACGACATTTCTCGGGTGAAAGTGTGGCTCGCCTGCGCTGAGCACAGTGACTATCTCCGCGACTTTCTCGAGGCGCGCAATTTTCCGGTTCGCGTTGGAGAAATCGGCGGCGACGTGCCACCGCTGGAATCAACTTCGGGAACGACACTGTGAAACGGTGGCGCTTCGCGTTGCAACGACGCTGGTTCGGTTACCTTGCAGTTGCCATCGTTTTTGCCCTTGCCTGTGTGTATCTGAGTCAGTGGCAGTTTGACCGGCGAGAAGAAGCGCTCAGTGAGATTGCCAAAGTTGACGCGAACTACGATGCGCCCGCCTTGCCGCTGGACGAGGTGCTCTCCTCCACAGACTCCTTTGAGGACAATCAAGAGTGGACGCCAGTGGTGATGGAAGGTGAATACCTCGTTGATGACCAGCTCTTGGTGCGTGGCCGCCCCTATGGCGGCAGGCCAGGCTTTGAAGTTCTCACCCCACTCCAGCTGACGGATGGGTCCATCTTCATCGTCAACCGTGGCTGGGTGCCCACCGGCGAGGAGCAAGATAGCCCAGATGTGGTCCCTGAGGCTCCCAGCGGCGCCGTAACGGTAGAAGCGCGCCTGAAACCAGGCGAGCCCACCCTACGAGGCCGTTCCGCTCCTGAGGGGCAAATCCCGACGATTAACTTGCCCACGATTGCGACCATGCTCGGCGGTGAGGTGTACACCGAGGCCTACGGTCAGCTGGCCTCCGAAGACCCGGCGCCAACGGATGCACGTCCCGCTGCGGCCATCAAGCCTGATGGCGACGAGGGCCCCCATCTTTCGTACGCTTTCCAGTGGCTAGTGTTCGCTTTGTTTGGATTTTTTGGTCTGGGCTACGCGTTGCGCACCGAATACCGTTTGCTGAACGCTGAGGATCCTGAGGAACAAGAACGGGCCCACGAGCGCGAACGAAAGGCCCGAGCCAAGGCGCCCACCGACGATGAGATTGAAGACGCCATCGTCGATGCGGCGGGCGCTACGCGAGGCTGATGAGTTCGGCGTATTCCTTGTTCCAGTGGTCTTCAACGCCGTCCGGCAGGATGAGGACTCGCTCGGGGTTCAGCGCCTCAACAGCGCCCTCGTCGTGGCTGACCAGGACAACAGCTCCCGTGTAGCTGGCGAGAGCACCGAGGATCTCTTCGCGACTTGCCGGGTCCAAGTTGTTGGTTGGTTCGTCAAGGAGCAGAACGTTGGCACCGGAGACGACAATCATTGCAAGGGCAAGTCGCGTCTTTTCGCCGCCAGACAAAACCCCGGCAAGTTTGTGCCCGTCGTCACCGGTGAACAGGAAGGACCCCAGCACTCGTCTGGCTTCCATCTCGGTAATGCTCAACGACGAGGACACCATGTTTTGAAGAACGGTGCGCTTGACGTCGATTGTTTCGTGTTCCTGAGCGTAGTAGCCAATCCGTAGCCCGTGTCCGGGTTCAATCTGACCGGTGTCGGGCTTGTCAACACCCGCAAGCATCCGCAACAGAGTGGTTTTACCTGCACCGTTAAAGCCGAGGATGACCACCTTGGACCCGCGATCGATCGCGAGGTCAACGGCGGTGAAGATTTCGAGCGAGCCGTAGCTTTTGGACAGGTTTGACGCCATCAGTGGTGTGCGGCCGCACGGTGCCGGGTCGGGGAAGCGAAGTTTTGCTACCCGTTCCACAGCGCGAACTTCGTCCAGACCAGAAAGAAGCTTCTCCGCGCGCGCCACCATCTGGTGTGCTGCGGCAGCCTTGGACGCCTTCGCACCGAACTTCGCGGCCTGCATGGTGAGAACACCCGCTTTTTTCTCGGCGTTGACGCGTTCCTTTTTGCGACGCTCTTCGTCGGCAGCCCGCTGCTTGTGGTAGTTCTTCCAGCCCATGTTGTACTGGTCGATCGTCTGGCGGTTGGCATCCAAATAGAACACCTTGTTGACCGTTTCCTCGACCAGGTCCACGTCGTGGGTAATCACAATCAGACCGCCGGAGAATCCCTTGAGGAACTCACGCAACCAGACAACCGAGTCGGCGTCGAGGTGGTTGGTTGGTTCGTCGAGCAGCATGGTGTCCGCACCACTGAAGAGGATGCGGGCCAATTCGATACGCCGTCGCTGACCGCCGGACAGTGTGGATAGCGGCTGATCAAGAATCCGGTCAGGAAGGCTGAGGTTGCTGGCAATGGATGCTGCCTCGGCTTCGGCCGCATACCCACCGAGTGCGGTGAAGCGCTCTTCCAGATTGCCGTACTTCTTCATCGCTGCAGCGCTCACCGCGGGGTCGCTGCTTGCCATATTCTGCATGGACTCCTGCATGCCCAGCAGCAGCTGTCCCAACCCGCGCGCATCGAGGATACGTGTGCGCGCCAGGTCGGTCGGGTTGCCGGATCGAGGGTCCTGAGGCAGGTACCCGATTTCTCCGGTGCGGTCGATGGTGCCGCCGGACGGTTGAAGCTCGCCGGCGAGGGTCTTTGTCAGTGTGGTCTTGCCCGCTCCGTTGCGGCCGACGAGGCCAATCTTGTCTCCGCGGTCGACGCGAAAACTTACCTCGTCCATAAGAAGGCGTGCACCGACTCTCAATTCGAGGTCGTGTACAGAGAGCAAAGGCACAGTCCAGTTCGTTGGGGCGCGTTGGAAACACGCAAGAAGGAGGGGGTCAGCCAGCTAGTCTACTTCCCCGATCCTGCACGGTGGGTAGGTGGCAGTCGAATGGCTGAGATATCCGCCGCGATGTAGAGAGGTGAGTGGGCGCAGATCGCTGTCGTGAGGTGTCCGCGTGCCTCGGAAGGAGCTTCACCGGTTATGTTTAGAGCACATTGCTCATCCGTCGTGGGGGAATCAAAATGGTCGCATCGTCACGCACGGCTTTGTCGACGGGCGGGGTGCAGCCTCCGCCACGCCGACGCATACTCCCGCTCATTGCAGCGATAGCTGCCGTCGCTGTCATCGCCGTTTGGATAGGCGCCACCGTGATTCCAGAACTAACGCAACGTAACCCTTTCGCGGGAAAGAGCCTCTACGTATATCCGGACTCGTCAGCCGCCGCTGCCGCAGAGGCCACAACCGGCTCGAACGCCGCAGCGTTCGAAACAATTGCGCAGACGCCCGCCGCGATCTGGCTGGTGCCTGAAGCACACCCCACCGCAACTGTTGCCTCGTTTGTTAGTGAGGTCTCAGCCACCGCAGCTGAACTGAACCAGGTTGCCGTGTTTGTGATCTATGGGATTCCCAACCGCGACTGCGAGAACCAGTCCGCCGGTGGTTTGAGCGAAGAAGACTACCCCGGGTGGGTTTCGGCGATTGGGACTGGTCTTTCCGGGTCGGACAGCGTCGTTATTCTCGAACCAGACGCACTGTCGCTTGCGGGCGAGTGCGGAAATGTGGATCTTCGTGTGGCCCAAGTGAAAGACGCGGCAGCTCGGCTCATCGAAGCTGATATCACGATGACCGCGGCCTCCAAAATTTACCTCGACGCAGGGCATTCCAACTGGCTGGAGCCGTCGGAGATGGCAGTTCTGTTGCACCGGGCTGGCATCAATCAGGTGCAAGGTTTCGCCACAAATGTGTCGAACTTCAACCCAACAGACGACGAACGCGCTTACAGCGAGCAGCTCAGCTCGTTAACCGGTGGTGCGCACTACGTCATCGACACCTCCCGCAACGGCAACGGGTCGAACGGGGAATGGTGCAATCCCAGTGGACGCGCGCTCGGGCAGACTCCCGGTGCCATCGCCGATGGCTCTCGCCATGACGCAAACCTGTGGATTAAGAACCCAGGCGAAAGCGACGGCCAGTGCAACGGGGGGCCACGTGCCGGTGAATGGTGGTCTGCAGGCGCACTCGCACTGGTCAACGGCTGAGTTTCGACGTCGCCGACACGCACAAGTGAAACCCCTGGTTGTTTGAGGTTCCCGCAGAGTTGGTACGATCGACGGCATGGACACCGGGGGCGAACAACGAGTTGCAGTGATCATCGAAGATGACGACGATATTCGGCATCTTCTTGACACCGTCCTCACACAAGCAGGATTTCAGGTCATCGCCACGAGCAATGGGCAAGACGGCATAGACGCCGTTCGTCGTTACAACCCCGTGGTCACCACACTCGACGTCAACATGCCCGGCATGGACGGGTTCGAAGCGGCCCGCCGGATTCGAGTTTTCAGCTCCACCTACATTGTGATGCTCACCGCTCTTGCCGAAGAGATCGATACTTTGCAGGGGTTGGAAGCCGGCGCGGACGACTACATCAACAAGCCATTTCGGCCTCGCGAATTACGGGCTCGGATTGAGGCCATGCTGCGGCGTCCGCGAACCGTGGGGGCTACAGGCGAGATGCCAGTTGCAGCACCAGTAACAGCGCCGGTGGCACCAGTTGTCGCAGTGCAAAGCCCCGCTACTCCCCCAGTTACGTATGTCCCTTTCACGGCGGACCCCGTGGCCGTTCCCGAGCCGGCGGCGGTCGCTGCCGTATCAACGGCG
>DASYMY010000385.1:0-1933 GCA_036008825.1 Glaciihabitans sp. | reverse complement strand
CGCGGCCGGTTGCGAACGCGTTCGGAGCGGGATCGGAGATGATGTAGACCTTCGGCATGGGTAAACCGTTGGTAATGGCGAGGTTCTCCACAATGCGGTACAGCCGCGGGTTATCCGCCTTCTGAATCTCGTGTGCTCCACTGATCGCAAGGGCCTGACCGCTCGCGGCGAAGTACTGAATCAGCGTATAGAGACCAGCGCCGATGAGTGTGCCAAAAAAGATACTGCTGCTGCCGAAATACAGGGCAGCAATATAACCAAGCGCCGCAATGAGCAGCAGAAAAAAGAAGATGATGAAAACGGTGTTGCGCTTATTGGCGGCAATAGCTCTATACATGGGGGCTCAGCTCCCGCGACGAACTAGAACTGCACGCGCGGCGGTTCTGCGATGGCGGCAGAGTCGGCCACCTCGAAGAATTCCCGCTCACTGAAACCGAGCCCACGGACGAACAAGGTGTTAGGGAACACCTGAATCTTGGTGTTCAACTCGCGAACCCCACCGTTGTAGAAGCGACGTGACGCCTGAATCTTGTCCTCGGTGTCGACCAGTTCACCCTGCAGCTGGAGGAAGTTCTGGCTTGCCTGCAGCTGGGGGTATGCCTCAGCAACGGCGAAAATGCTCTTCAGCGCGTTCTGCATGTGGTTCTCAGCGGCAGACGCTTCGGCTGGAGTCTGCGCCGTAACCGTCTCGGCTCGTGCCTTCGTTACCGCCTCAAAAACGCCCTTTTCATGGGCTGCGTATCCCTTAACCGCATCAATCAGGTTCGGGATCAGGTCAGCACGCCGCTTGAGCTGCACAGTGATGTCACTCCACGCCTCATCAACTCGCACCTTCAGCGTGACAAGTGAGTTGTAGGTCGCCCAGAGGTAAATGCCCGCGATGACAACGAGCAGAACGATGACGCCGACGACAATAAGGAGTTCCATGGCTAAAACTATAGGCGAGACACACTCGGCTCCCACTCCATTTGGGGGCAGCTCTCGGCTAATTCAAGGCCCTTACTCCACCTAACCGGTCAAACGTGGGTAACTTTCAATATTCTCGCGTCGAAAATTCCAACCACAAAGCCACTGAGAATGCGGATGCCGCAAAGCGCGGCCGCTCCTATCCATCCAGCACGGGTTTGCCGGCTTCAGCCTGCGGCGGTTACTTCCATGCCCATCCGACGAAGGACCAGCGTTTCCACGAGCTGCGCCAAGCCGTACAGCACCAGAGTCACCGCGGTAATAGTGACGACGGAAGCCCACACCTCAAAGTTCTTCGACTGCGCCACTGCGGCGACAATGCCACCGCCGATTCCCGTACCCGTTGCGAGCCATTCCGCGAGAAGTGCACCCGTCATGGCGGCGGGAATAGAGATTTTGACGGCCGCGAAAAACGAACCGAGTGAGCTGGGTAGGGCCACTTTGCGAAGCGCCATCACGGGGCTGCCGCCATAGACCTGCACGACGTCGAGGATCTGCGGGGATGCCGAGCGGAGCCCAAAAACAATGTTCACCAGGGCAGGGAACAACACCACTATTCCGCCCATCACCGCCGCGACCGCAGGACCACGACCAACAATGAGGATGATGATGGGTGCCAGCGCCACAAGCGGAACCGAACGCAGCAGCATGGCGATCGGCATCAACGCCTGTTCGATTCCTCGCGAGAGGGTGAACAGGGTGGCCAGCACAAGTGCGGCGACCATACCAGCCACGAAGCCGAAAAAAGCGTCGTTCAGTGTGATGACGAGGTTGTCCCAAATGAGGGCACGGTTCTCGGCAGCAGCAGGCAGGGTAAAGAGCCAGTTGAATACGTCGAGCGGTCCCTTGGCAATAAAGGGGGACACATCGAGGACAACCAGCAAGCCCTGCCAAACAACGATGACCAGCACGAGGGTAATGAGGCCGGTGAGTAGCGCGCGCCCGATTGCTCCGCCGAAGCCAAGCA
>DASYMY010000384.1:0-5351 GCA_036008825.1 Glaciihabitans sp. | reverse complement strand
GCAGTGAGATCCCGTTCGCCGCCGGGCGTTACCGTACGTTCGGCTGGGGGCACTATGCCCTGTCCGGTTTGCTCGGCGCAGCGCTTGTTTTCTTTTTCTCGGCCTTCCGTTTCGGCTGGTATGGACAGGACCTGTTCTTCGTGCGCCTTGCGATCCAGCTCGCCTCCGGTGTCCTCATCGGTGGGCTGCTCGCCAAGATTATTGTTGATGCGCTGGCAAAGACGGGCGTGGTCGACAACTACGCCATCGGCCGTGACCTGCTCGTACGGAATTGACCGGTGGCCGACGCGCTGTCACTCGACGGTGTCACGGTCCGGTTTCCCCGGCGACCTGAACCGGTATTGCGTGATGTCTCATTCGCGATCGCGCCGGGAGAGCAGGTAATCGTTTTCGCCCCGTCCGGTGCGGGTAAAACGACACTACTAAGGTGCCTGACGGGGGTGATTCCGCACAGCGTTCTTGCCGATGTCGAGGGCACCGTCAGTGTTTTCGGCACGAAGACGTCGGACGCCACAGTGGCAGAGCTGTCCCGCCACGTGAATGTGCTTGCGCAGGACCCAGCCTCGGCGCTGAGCCTGCCTGACGTCGAACAGGAATTGGCGCTGCCGCTGGAAAACCACGGAGTTGATCGCCGCGACATGACCGGGCGGATCGACTCCGCTCTCGCCGCCGTTGGCGGAAGCGCGCTGCGGCGGCGACAGACGGGCCAGCTCTCCGGGGGCGAAGCGCAGCGGGTAGCGCTTGCGGCGAGCCTCATCAGCAGACCAGAGATCCTGCTGCTCGACGAGCCAACGTCGATGCTCGATTCCGAAGGGATCGCGTCGGTACGCGAGGCGATCGCGGGCGCGGTCAGCCAGTACCGACCCGCAGTCATTCTTGTCGAGCACCGTGTAGACGAATTCGCTGGTGCGGGCGGCCTCGCTGGACTTCCCACGCGCGCTATCGTGCTCAGCGACGACGGCCGGATCATCGACGACGGCCCTACCGCGGCGGTCTTGAAGGCCGCGGCTCCTGCTTTGCATGCTGCCGGCTGCTGGTTGCCGCTCGAATCGGAGCTCTTTGCAGTACTGGGGGTAGCAGGTGGACTGGATTCGACGGAGGTCTGCGAGTCCCTCCGCGCTCTCGGCGATCAATACGTCCTCGACAACGCGTCACCCCGCGCCAGGGGCGCCTCCCTATTAGAGGCGCACAACCTCGCGGTCGGCCGCCGTGGTGACCGCGTGCTGCTCGAGGGCGTTAACCTCTCGGTTTGCGCCGGCGAAATCACCGCGATCCTTGGCAAAAATGGCACGGGCAAGTCGTCTCTTCTGCTGACACTGGCCGGTCTGCTCGCTCCCGCAGCCGGGTCGGTTGCGGGACAGCGCCCCGGAATGATCTTTCAAAACCCGGAACACCAGTTTGTAGCCCACTCCGTGCGAAACGAGATCGCGCACGGGCTTCGCGCGAATTCGGCCCGCATCACGGCGGCGTCCCTCGCGCGGCATCGACTCAACGCCCTCTCAGCTCAAAGCCCCTACCGGCTGTCCGGTGGCGAAAAGCGCCGCCTCAGCGTCGCGGCCATGCTCGCCCACGAAAGGCCCGTACTCCTTGCGGACGAGCCCACCTTCGGGCTCGACCGGCGGGATGCCATCACCACGATTCAGGCGTTCCGAGACTTCGCCGTCGCAGGACGCGCAGTCGTGTTATCGACACACGACCTGCGCCTCGTTGTCACCCTCGCCGACCGCGTTGTGCTTCTCGCCGATGGCGCGGCCATCGCAGAGGGCCCGGTGCTCGACGTGCTGGGCGACGCGGAGCTGCTGGCGACGGCGGGCGTTACTTTGCCGCCCTTCGTCAAGTGGTTGCTACACAACTGCAACTCACTAGCCGAAATCCGCAACATATCCGCTGGCCTGGAGTCGAGTGTGTCACCGGCGCACCCAAGGTGACGCGACATCCGCCCAACCTCGGTTCTTCGCTCCTCGGGCGACGCAATCCGACCGTCAAACTCGCCCTGCTTTTTCTCGTCTCGCTCGCCATGATGTTCGTACTCGATCCCGTGACACCTGGTGTGCTCTATCTGCTTGCTTTGGGCGGGGTGGCGGGCGCGGCGGGCGTGACCGTCCGGACGTTGCTGCGCGCGCACATTCCGTTCGTGGCCTTTGCTTGCGGCATTTTCGTGGTAAATGCGCTGAGTAGAGGTGGCGACGTGGTCTTCGAGATCATGGGCATGGAAGTCACGGCCGATGGCCTCGCGCTGGGAACGTCGCTGGCCCTCCGCACAATGGTGGTCGGTATTCTCTCCATCGGTTTCGTGCTGTCCACAGAGCCGGTTGCCCTGATCACCAGCCTCAACCAGCACGCTCGCATGGGACCGCGAATCACCTATGCCCTGCTCGCCGGGTACCGGATGCTGCAAGAAATGCCAGCCGAGTGGCAGACGATCTGCCACGCCCACGCTGTAAGAGCCCCGGCGCAGCAGTCTCTTCTCATCCGCGCTCGCACGTTTATGGGTGCCGCGTTCTCGCTGCTTGTTGTGTCTCTTCGAAAAGGAGAGCGTATGGCTGAGTCGCTGGAGGGCCGAGGACTCGGACTGCACCCGCGCACGGTGTGGCGCCCGGTTGCACTCAGTCCGGCCGACTGGGTATTCGCCGGGGGAGTGCTCGTCGCCCTCAGCGGTGTGGTTGTGCTGAGCGGAGCACTCGGCTTCCTGCGATCGCCAGGAGCCCTGTTCGGTGAGTGAGCAATCCTGTGGGCGACCGCGGTTTCGCGGCGGTACTTCCTCTTATCAGCAGCGTGCGTCAACTCATCTCCGCAGCATCCCGTGACCTCGCCGACAGTGAATCCGCGCGATACGTTCTCTCGTAGCGGAGATGTGCGCACTGAAGGGACGGTGCCTATGCGAGCCCTTCGTGCCCCGCACTGCATCCGAATCCGGCTCTTCCTGTAGGACCTGAACTGCAGCAGGTGCCAGCGTATGTGCCCACATCCCGTGCATAATCTCCCAGGAAAAGATCCCACTCACATACATCTCGCCCGTTCGCCATGACGAAACTCCACGTGAATCCTTCTTGGCATTGCCGCCGTGAGCTCCTGCGTCGCTTTGTTGAGACGATCGATTTGAATCGTCATCTTTGGTCACCCGTCGCTTGTGTAGAAGTCGTGTTCGAAGTCGGCAATGACCCTGTCGTCGCCCCCTTCTGCCGGCATCGCGTTGTTGGGGAATCGAGTTCCGCTAAGCGCTCACGTACGTAAGCGAGGGCGGCATCGTTTCCGGCTCGGGAAGTTCGGAGTACGTGTTCTCGACCAGCAGGGGACTGCTCCTGCTCAACAGAAGTGCCGCGTCTGCCTTGACTCCATCAGCGCCGTACGCACGCAGTTTCACTGTGTCTGCACCGGGGAAACGAGCCAGGGCCGCGGCGTATTCCACAACTTGTCAGCAGCTTCGCCGCCTAGCAGGAGGCTCCTCATTGCGAATGTGCGCTCTTTTGTGCCATCGGCCAATTATGCGTAAAACCGGTTTTACGTTGGGCAACTGGAAGGCTTCTACCGCTCGAATCCCGCCTACATGAGAACGTTTGCTCGTGATTAGCCGGACCGGGACGTCATCTCCAACAGCCTGCTGGAAAACTCCATGGACCCACATCGGCAGCTTGATAGACAAAATCGGCGATCGGGCGATACGGAATCAATGAGGTGTAGATATTCCACAAGATTTGCCGTCAGCTGAGGCGCTCAGGCCTTTTGAGCAATGTGTTCGACTAGTCGGCGGAATGTCGTTAGGTCACCCCACGGGTCGGTCGATGGTGCGTCGGCCCGCAGCAAAACATGCCCACGGCGGCGAATACTTCCCTCCAGCATCAAGTTGTCCGCCATGCCGTGATTTTCGACCATCTCACCGGCGGAGGTGAACAGGCCGCCATCACGCTCGACAATGGTGGTATTGGCCAGTTCGGCTACCCGGACGCCATAGTCACGGGGATCGTTGGTGTATCCGAACGCCGGTTTCCCCTGCGCGATCATGTATCCCAGCTCGAACACCGTGCCAGCGTCAGCGCTCGGCCCGCGGAACGGAGTCAGGTTGGCAACACAGATATCGGCAGCATCCATCAGGATCTCGTTACGTTCGCTGATCGCCAGTCCCAACGCATCATGACCCAGCCTCGCGGAGACGGTGAACTCCCCGTGGAGCTCCGCGGGAACGAGCCCGAGCTCGCGACAGATGGCACGTTTGCGCTCGATGAGTACACGGCCGTCACGGAAAACACTTCGGGGCCGGCAAGATAGACAGAGGTCATTGCGACCCTTTCGATTGGAGCGTGCGAGCAGGGAGGCCCAGAAGTTGGCGGGCTTCGGAATCGATCCGGTACTCGAACAGTTCAGCCAGCTGGGTTACCTGCAGCGGCGAATCCTCCTCCGACAATATGAGCAATCCCACGAGGACAGCGCGGTCGGAGACCGCGGTCCGGGCTGATGCGGAGCGAGGGTTGTCCTGACGGCGCCACTGCGCGAGATGCTCCAGCACGCCACTCGCGCTGACGCGGTCGCTCATCCTGGCCACCCGGTCGGCACTTACCGGGCGAAGCTTCGGCGGCATCGCCTCCAGAACGGCGGCCGGGCGCATTGAAGGTCGCTGGTGGTTCGGGTGGGTGTAGGTGAAGTGGGTGTCCTCGACTGGATTAATTTTTCTCATGCGGAGTATGTGTGCGGCTGATTTCTGAACTCAGCCGTTTTTGGCAATATTCTCAAGGTGATCGCTACCCCTACCGGGTGAATATGCTGATGAGAGGAATAGAAAAGTTTTCGAGATTCTTTTTGCGTGTTGTCACCGGATGCCTTTCGTTGAAGGAACGTGTGGGGCTGTGCGTTGCAGACGCCGACCAGGGGAGCTCTTCGGGCGGAGGTGCTGCGCGCGCCTAGTAGCTGAGAATTTGACCGTCACGTTCTGCAGCACTCAGCACCTCTCTTGTTCTGCCGCTGTGGAGAAGCTCGACCGCGGACATCCCACCAAACCTCTTCGTAGGCGTGTGAAGCCACAGCGCCACGTCCCACAAGTCATCCGATATCGGATCGAGTAGGGCAGCAATTTTTGGAAGCGCGGGCAGGAGTTCTCCGTGTGGCCCGAACTGGAAAACGGGAAAGAGGAGGGATGCATCGCCGGTGGTCACGGCAAGTACCCGGTTCGAGGCGATCTGTGCGGCCAGCTCGGTGTCGGTGAGTCCGGTCACCGTCTGAACCCCGAGTTCGTCGTAATACGGGCCCACTCGTGTATCCCAAACGGATCCAGCCTGCTCGTTGTCGGGCGGGGATGTGCTCATGTCAGCCATGGTGCCACCGCCTGCCCTGATGGTGTCCCGTTGATCGGGTGGTGA
>DASYMY010000383.1:0-1591 GCA_036008825.1 Glaciihabitans sp. | reverse complement strand
AACGGGGGAGCCGTCCTCATTGTGGACCTCAAAAACGCGCACGTCCGGGTGGTAGGCCACCAGGTCGGGGCGTTCGGTGAACGTGATTCCATACAGTTGGGTGGCGGCGTAAAACACTCCGTCGTGCAGCACACGTTCGGCCTCAAAGTAGGGGCGCATTTCGGAGGTGTCAACGTCGTAGGTCGCTTTGCGTACCTTCTCCGAGTAGAACGCCCAGTCCCAGGCGGCAAGCTCTGTGCGGTCTGTCACCATGGCCTGCAGTGCGGCCTGTTCAGTTTTAGCGTTGCGCGCCGCCGCCGGGGCCAGTGTGCGCAGCATGGAGTCAACCGCCTGCGGTGACCCAGCGGTCTGATCGGATGTCACAAACGCGGCGTGGGAATCAAACCCAAGCAGCTTGGCCCGCTCCGCGCGCAGGGCGGTGATCTCGAGGACCAGGTCCCGGTTGTCGTTGGCGCCGCCACGCAGCCCACGCGAACGCGAGGCGGTCATAATTCTCTCGCGAACCGACCGATTGGTGAGCGAGGCGAGGAACGGGTGACCGGTGGGCAGAACCAGGGTGATCAGGTACTTGCCATCAAGGCCTCGATCCTGGGCGGCCTGTGCCGCAGCGGAGATTTCGCCCGCGCCCAGTCCGTCAAGTTCGGCGACGTCGTCGATAACAACGGCAAGGTCGTTGGTGTCGGCGAGGAGGTTCTTCTCAAACCGGGTGGTGAGAGTCGACAGGGCCTGGTTGTAGGCCATGAGCTTCTCTTTGTCTGCGTCACTGAGACCAGCGCCCGCCTGGGTGAACTCGGTGTAGTAACGCTCAATCAAATAGCGTGTTTCCGCATCCCACCCGGCGGTTTCACGCTGTTCGTAGAGGGCGGCGATACGACCGTACAGGGCGGAATTCAGGCGGATGGCGTCGGAGTGAGCGGCCAGCAGGGGCGCCATTTCTTCTTCGAGCGCGTTGGTGAAGTCGGTGCTGTCGGCCGAGGATTTGTTAAAGAATACGGTTGCGACGCGTTCAAGTACCTGACCGCCCACTTCCAGGGGCAGCAGGGTGTTCTCGATCGTGGGGGCATCCGCATTTTCTACGATTGCGGCGATTTCGGCGAGATGTTGCCGGAACCCTTCCTCGAAAGCGGGCCGATAGTGCTCGTCGGTGATCTCAGCGAACGGGGGAAGTCCATACGGCAACGTGCTTGCAGCGAAAAACGGGTTTGTCATTCTTCGAGCTTAAGGTGGGAGGCATCCGAGGATGACTCCCACCACCGCGGGCCGTGAGATTCGGTCAGTTGTCTTCGGTAAATTCGTCGGCGTCGGGGGCTTCGATGGTGACCTGCCCAACTCTGTCGACCCGGATGGTTGTTCCATCGTCGAGTTCCACAACGGGCCGCCCTTCCAACCAGGTGAGCGTCCATCGCCACTGGCTGGTGTCGACACTGGCCAACTCGTTCTCAACGGAGGTTATGGCTGCACGCACCGGCGCAGTCAATCGGTCTGGTGCAGCAGCGCCGACCGCCCATCGGGTTCCGAGCTGCATCATACGTTTGCCTGCTCGGCGAGAGTGATGTCCGTGACCGTGACGGAATCAGACTCGACGAAAGTC
>DASYMY010000382.1:0-5430 GCA_036008825.1 Glaciihabitans sp. | reverse complement strand
GACGAACTTACCCACAACGCCGTGGCGTCGAAGCATCTGCGTGATGGTAAGCACCACGTCAGTTGCGGTCACACCAGTGGGAATGGATCCCGAGAGTTTGAAGCCAACAACCTTCGGGATAAGCATGGAGACGGGCTGGCCAAGCATGGCTGCCTCTGCCTCGATGCCACCAACACCCCAGCCGAGAACACCAAGGCCGTTGACCATTGTGGTGTGGGAGTCGGTTCCGACGCAGGTGTCGGGGTATGCCTGCAGGACACCGTTGACGTTGCGCGTGTAAGTCACTCGCGCCAGGTATTCAATGTTGACCTGGTGCACAATTCCGGTTCCCGGAGGAACAACTTTGAAGTCTTCGAACGCGGTCTGGCCCCAGCGAAGGAACTGGTAGCGCTCACCGTTGCGCTCGTATTCGATGTCAACGTTGCGTTCAAGAGCGTCAGCGGATCCAAAAAGATCCGCGATCACGGAGTGGTCGATGACCATCTCAGCCGGCGAGAGCGGGTTGATCTTCGTCGGGTCTCCGCCCAGGTCCGCGACGGCTTCTCGCATAGTTGCGAGGTCCACGATGCAGGGGACGCCGGTGAAGTCCTGCATAACTACACGTGCCGGGGTGTACTGGATCTCCGTGTCGGGTTCCGCTGTGGGAACCCAGGAGGCGAGGGCCTGGATTTGCTCGTGAGTGACGTTCTTTCCGTCCTCGGTACGGAGCAGGTTTTCCAGAAGGATCTTCAGGCTGAAAGGAAGCTTCTCGTATCCGTCGACCTTGTCGAGGCGGAACACTTCGTAGTCGACATCACCTACTGTCAGGGTGTCTTTTGCACCAAATGTGTTGGTGCCTTTGCTTGCGGCCACTGCGTTGTCTACCACTGCGCTCTCCCTTGCTGAACTAGCTCACATCTTTGCCGCCAGCCGGACCGTCTGCCAGCAAGGTAAGCCTAAGGCGCCCTGGGGGGAAGCAGTATGGGGAATCGTGACCGCGCGGATGTCAAAACTATCTTGATGTCAAGACAAATATAGCAGGGATGTTTGTGACGGACCGAGAGGTAAAGCCGTGGCTTATGCCGCGTCGCGTCGCGCATAGACCGCGCGAACAAGCAACCAAGTAACCCAGAGGGCGGCGAGATACAACGGAATTCCGGTCAGTAACTTGGTTGCCGCCAGCAAGTCTGCGCGTTCGGCCAGATACAAGGGCACCTGCACGGCAACTCGGATCGCGGACGGGATCACCCAAATCCAGGTGGCTAGCGTGAACGCGCGTCGCATGGCACGATCACCGCGCCAGTCCGACGCATCTCCCATGATCAATCCAATGACGACACCAATAAGCGGCCAGCGCACGAGAATGCTGATCACCAGAATGAGCAGCACCACAACATTGATGACAATCCCAGGGAGGAAGTTGTTTTCGGCCCGGTTTGTCACCAACGAGAGGGTGGCTGTCAACGCGATACCAATGGCTCCGGCTATTGCCGGGGTTGCGGGCGACTTCGCAACAATTCGAGCAACAACAAACACAATCGCGACACCGACGGGAACTAGTACGGAGAGGGCGAGGTTGCCGGTCAGGGTAAAGAGCAGCAGAAAAGCAAACCCGGGTAGAACCGATTCGATGAGCCCACGCACTCCCCCAATGGCACCAAAAAGGGCACTCGCGGTGGGGGTTTGTCCCGGTTCCAGTTGACCAAACCCGGACTGCCTCGCCGCGGAGGCGAGGCTCTCCGAGAAGGTGGGAGTGTTTTCGGCCGGTGGCTGCTGCTGGTCTGACACGGTTACGTCGCTGAAGGTGTGCTCTGGTCGGCGGAAGTTGGCATGGTCAGCGGGATCAAGTCGCGCGGCGGCATGGGCGTTGAACCACGGACAACAACAACGCTTCTAAACAAGTCTTCGATCTGCTTTGCCGCCGCAGCGTTGACAGCGCCTTCACCCGAGATCACGCCGCGCAAAAACCAGCGGGGACCGTCGACACCGATGAAGCGGGCGAGACGAACGCCACCCTGAGCTGCGGGGCTGGACGGGATCTTCGCCAGGACTTCGGGGCCGAAGGGGCCATTGGCGATGGTTGTTGTTCCACCCTGCTTGTGAATCTGTTCAACAATCTGCGCGCGAATCTCGTGCCACAACCCCGTCGAGCGAGGTGCTGCGAACGGTTGAACCTGCAGGGTTGACCCGGCAAAGTCGAGTCCGACCGCGACGACTCGCTTGCTGCCTTCTTCCACTTCCAACCGCAGGTGAAGATCGGGCCGGGGCAAGATTTTTACCCCACCAAGGTCAACGTATGGACGGACCGCGTTCGCTTCGCTGTCGTCAAAAGGACCAGCTGTTTCGCGATCCGCCGGCGCTGATTTGCTCTGGTCGACACCGTCGGTGTCGAGTCCGCTCGTTGTATCGCTCATGCCAGATCTCCTAATTTCGGTGCGCTGTACCCGGTAGAACCGAATCCAGACTCTCCGCGCTGACTGCCGGGCAGTGTTTCCACGGGGATAAAGCGTGCCCGGGTGACGGGAAGAATGATGAGTTGCGCGATTCTGTCGCCAACCGCAACAGAATACGCCACCGAGCTGTCGGTGTTGAGGAGGGTCACGCGGATTTCGCCGCGGTAACCGGCATCCACCGTTCCTGGGCTGTTAACGATGGTTATGCCATGCTTCGATGCCAATCCGCTTCGCGGAACCACAAAAGCGGCATAGCCGTCGGGAAGGGCGATGGACACTCCGGTACCCACCGTTGCGCGGGCTCCTGGTTCAAGCTCAACGGCTTCGGAGGCAACCAAATCGGCGCCGGCATCTCCTGGATGCGCGTACACGGGTGTCTGTTCTGATGAGATTAAAACCTCGACGCTATCGCTCACGTGACGAGGCTAGTGCAGAAGTCTGGTCGAATAGAGCCATGACGATATACCGAGAGCGTGTACTACCGGGCCCCTGGGTCTTTTTGGCGACAGCATTGGTCATCCCGGCGAGCTTTCTCGTCTTTTTGCCCATCAACGTTTTTGCGGGCGTTATTGTCGCGATCACCTTGTACGTCGGCAGCGTGGTCTTGCTGGTTCTTGCGTCACCCGTCATTGAGGTAACGGACACACACTTTATTGCTGGGCGAGCACGGATGCCGTTGAGCCATGTCGGAGAGGCTACGGGCTATCACCGCGAGGAAGCGTCACTCGAGCGGGGCCAGCGCCTTAATGCGCGAGCATGGATGGTGATTCGAGGTTGGGTTGATCCCGTCGTCAAGGTCGTCGTCCTCGACGATCGGGATCCAGCACCCTACTGGCTGATTTCGACACGGCAGCCCTCCGCG
Organism: Glaciihabitans sp.; assembly: GCA_036008825.1. Taxonomy (GTDB): domain Bacteria; phylum Actinomycetota; class Actinomycetes; order Actinomycetales; family Microbacteriaceae; genus Glaciihabitans. Next base: position 2,136 of record DASYMY010000382.1, on the reverse strand, counting down.
GTGATCAGCGCCCTATCCGAAGCTCGGACTCAGCGCTGACCGTCGAGTGAGTGTTATTACGCGTCACACTCGATGCAAATTGCACCGAGCTTGGTCTCGTGGTCCAGCTGTGAACGGTGCTTCACCAGGAAGCAGCTCACGCAGGTGAATTCGTCTGCCTGCGGTGGGAGAACCACAACGTCGAGATCCAGGTCGGAAAGATCTTGTCCGGCGAGTTCAAAACTCCCCGGGTTGTCTGCGTCGTCAACGTCAACAACACCAGACATCTTGTCCGGGACGCGCTCCTTGAGTGCCTCGATCGACTCGGAGTCGTTATCGTCGGTCTTACGGGGTGCGTCGTAATCGGTTGCCATGCCCATCCACTTCTATAAAATGCCTCAAATAAACCAAATCGGCGGCCATAGTTTGCATGAAAGAGCTGCGAATAGCAAACCTAGGTTGTGACCTTTTCGCGCCGACGGTGAAGTAACTTCCGGCACGCCCGCTGTATTCCCGGGATTTGCGTCGAACCCGTGGCATTCTTAGCGGGAATCTCGACAGCCGGAGGGCTTTTTAGTATGCAAGACCTACGCGTAATCGGTGTTGAAAATGGTGCACTGCTCGTTGCTTCTGTAGACGGCAATCGCTTTCGTATTCCCATCGACGAAGTACTGCAGTCCAAGCTGCGCCAGGCTGTACCCGAACCGGGAGCCGGGCGAAAGCTCGCGCCGCGTGAGATTCAAGCTCACATCCGTTCGGGTATGTCAGCGCAGGATGTCGCCTCGATCACCGGGGTACCTCTGGAGTACATCCAAAAGTTTGAAGGGCCAGTTCTCGCCGAGCGAGAGTTTGTAGTCACTTCCGCACTAAACGTGCGGGTGCACACAGCGGCCGACACCGATCCGCTGTCTCAGGGTTCCAACTTCGGCTCTGTCATTCGTGAGCGCCTGTACGACCTCGGCGCCATCAACGAGCGTTGGGCCAGCTGGAAAGAGTCAGGGTCCGGATGGGTGGTAAAGCTCTCGTTCACCGCGAACCAAATCGATCATGACGCCCGCTGGCACTTTGATGCCAAAAAGCTTGCGCTGTCGCCCATGAATAGCGAGGCCGTGACGCTGTCGCAGCAGGGCGAAGCCGCTGGTGCGTTGATTCCCCGCCTGCGTGCGGTGAGTTCTGACGACAGTGACAGCAATGCAAGCCGCTTCGACAGTGGCGCATTTGACCTCGGCGACTCCGCTACTCCCCCGGCGCAAGAACAGCCTGGGCACACCCGTATCGCTCCGGCCGCCGAGCAACCACACGACAACAACCAAACCGCCGACCTCCTTGAGGCCCTGCGTCGCCGGCGTGGTGAGCGTGAAGCCGCCCAGTTCGGGGATGAGACTCAGCAGGCCGGGCTGCCGCAGAAGCAAAGCCCGCAGGCGTCGCCCTCGAACCCGTCGGGCAGTGGCATCCGCATTGTAGATATCCCGTTAGATGGCTATCGCGATGTTCCCAATGCCGAAGCTGGGTCAGACGAGCCTCAGGACGATCCGCGGAAGACCACCGCACCGCAACCCTTTTTGCCGCCGCAGCAAAAGGCTCCGCGTAAGGGACGACAGTCGATGCCCACCTGGGATGAGATTGTTTTTGGGGCACGATCGGACGACGATTTAGCGTAGCTTCGCGCCTTCTGCGGTTAGCGGGCGAAAGCGCCGAACCGCAGAAGGGGCACTCGCACCTCTGCGGGGGTGTGCGATCCGTGTTGGCCAATCATTGACCGGCCATGATTGTTTGTGTCGCGTGCGTCGTAGTACGCGATGTTCTTTCGCGCCGCGATGAGCAAGTCGCCGATCCGTGGTGCAACTTCGGCATCAACGGCGCCAAACCAGTTTGCGGCGATCGCTTCGTCGCGGGTTGCAACCCAAGCTCGGTCGCCCTCCGCACTCCGCCAGCGCTCAATGAGTTGTTGGCGGCCAGCGTCGCTGAGATCTGGTTCGAAGTGCAATTGAAGGCAGCGCGGATCGCCAGCGATATGGCGAACTCCGTCGACCAGGGCAGGGTCGGAGTCGATGAGAACATGGGAATGTTCGGGGACATCGAGGACGCCGTGGTCGGCGGTCAGCAGAAGTCCCGACTGTGGGCCTAGCTGAGACACTAAGGTGCGAACGGCACCAT
>DASYMY010000381.1:0-6329 GCA_036008825.1 Glaciihabitans sp. | reverse complement strand
ACCTGCTGCGGGGAATTGACCGGGTTTTAACTGTCCAGCGACCGGTTGTGCTTGCCCACATCCGAAGCATCCGCCACGGCAGACCTGATGCGAGCCCCGAGCAGATCATTCGTGTGCTCGAGAGCAGGTACCTTGCCGCTGTCACCAGCGGGGGTGCCCTTGTTGGCGCCAGTGCCGTTGTGCCTGGAGTTGGTGTTGGTGCCTCCCTCGCCTTGTCCAGTGTCGAGACCGCCGGCTTCCTTGAAGCCAGCGCCCTGTTCGCGCAATCGGTTACCGAAGTGCACGGTATTGCCGTCGATGACCCCGACCGCGCCCGCACCCTGGTAATGACCATGATCTTGGGATCAGCGGGAACCGACCTAGTTCGGCAGCTCGCCGGACAGGTTACGGGCACCGGCGCGACCAGATCCAATTTCTGGGGCGATTTGGTCACCAAGTCGTTGCCATCCACCGCCATGGGCCCCATCGCCGATCAGATCAAGCGCACCTTTATGCGTCGATTCGCCACGACTCAGGGAACCAACATTGTCGGTCGTGTGCTTCCGTTCGGCATCGGGGCAGTAATTGGAGGCACGGGTAACCACCTGTTGGGACGCAAAGTCATCAAGAGTTCGCGCGACGCCTTCGGTGCACCTCCGCTCGTAATGCCGTTGGAGCTGGAACCGCGGGTTCGTCCCGAGAAAAGTACCCGAGCAACACGCAAAGCCGCTGACGCTGCAGCCACTGCAAGCGACGCTAACGAGAAGCCAGCCAAGGCGCTTCGCGGCTCATCCACTGACACAACGAAGACCAGCACGCGTCGCACCAAAAAAGCGGACCGCGGATGGGTCGAAGACGGCGAGCCCGACACAGTCGAGTAGTCCGCACCGTGCGCCCGCGTCCCTGGCCTGAGCCCGGGGACCGGGCGCAGGCCCGGAAGTTATTTGGCGGCGTTCTTCGCCCACTCGTCCATTAGGCGTCGAATTGCCGCGTGAAAACGGGCCGTTGACGCCCCCGGTGTTGTGTCTCCGAAGTATCGTTCGACCCACCAGTTCAGGGACTGTTTCGCGTCCTCGCTGTGCTGAACCCGATCGGCGATCGCAATTATGTCGCCGGCGACGCTCGCGTCAAGCCACTCGGCATTGCCTAGATATCCGGACGCGTCAATATCGGCCTGCGCCGAGACGGGGCGGGTGACGAGAAGGGGACGGCCTGTTGCCAGCCGGTCGTAGACCATCGCAGAGATGTCGGTGATAGCGACATCCGCCGCTGCTAATTGCCACCCCAGCTCGGCACCGTCGTCGTACACGTGCTGGGCGGTGGGATCTTGGGCGTTGGCCTTCGCGATTGCCGCAATGATCGCCTGGTTGGCGCGTGCGTAGGCGGAATTCGCCACCCCACTGCGGGGGTGTGGACGGTAGATAAGCCGATGGGTTCCGCTGGCTAACACCGCATCCACGAGGGCGCCGCCGTGGCTGATGATGGATCCGTACGCGGCAGCAGGACGATCGCCCTCCCAGGTGGGGGCGTACAACACCACCTGACGCTCATCTGGGGTGTACGGCAGCTGCCCGGCGAAGTGGTCGGCCTGAGGGCGTCCAATCGAGATGGTGCGCTCATCGAGGTCGTAGTTCCAGAGAGTGCGGCCCAGGCGCTCACGTGCAGCGTCTCCCGCAATCAGGCTGTAGTCGTACGCCTTGAACTGGTTGGTGGTCATGTACATTTTGTCGCTCTCACCGTGGTTGATGAAAACGTGCCACATACGTCCGTACCGGAACATCTGGAAGTTCTTTGAGTTCTGGTTAACGTACAAAATGATGCGCGGCTGCTGTTCTTCAACGAATTGTTCGAGGGACGGCACACTCCGCAGGTACAGGGTGGGAATTGGTGCTTCGTCCCACAATTTCAGAGTCGCGCTTGGGGAGCGCGAAATAATGGCCACAGGCCAGGTTTTCGACAGTTCGGCCAACGGCGCGTACCACTGCCGCAGCTGATACATGTTCACAGCCGGGTCAGCGAAGTACACGGCAACATCAATGCTGCGAGGCGCGGGTTGTTCGCGAGTGCGCAATTGGCGGGCAACCGCTCTGCGATTGGTCCGCGACTTGAGAATGTTGCCCGCAACACGACGTGCCGTTGATAGTTCTTTGACAAGTTTCACTGTGTGCCCTCCTCACTCATTACAACAGCCAATAGCGGATGCCACCCGAAGGCCACCCCCACCGTTACCGAGCTGAGACCGCTCGGGCATTAAGGCCCTCGCTGCTCGTGTACACGAGAACGCGGCCGCCCGGCTGATACTGTCTGACTCGTGAGTCGCTTTACCTTCGCTCGAGGCAACGCCAAGAAGGTCATCGCGCTCCCCATTTACGGGCTGGGAGCACTAATCAGCGCAGTGGTGCCTCGCCGGGCGAACCAGTGGGTGTTTGGGTGCGGAAGCGGTGTGGGGGAAGGCGCCCTTGCTCTCTTCCAGCACGCGCGTGCCGCCGATCCGAGCCTGTCCATGACCTGGCTGTCGCGGAATGCCGCGGACGATGCTGCGGCAGCCGCGCTGGGGATTCCCGCCGTTCGTGTCACCAGTTGGCGCGGATTCTGGCTGACCCTGCGCGCCGAGGTACTCGTTGTGACGCACGGTTTTGGAGACGTCAACCGGTTCGCTACCCGGGGCGGATTTATTGTGCAGCTCTGGCACGGGATCCCCCTCAAACACATCCACCTCGACTCCCCCGCGACCACCCGTAGTCCGATTTTGCCGAATTCCGGTGTCATCCGCCGTGTGCTTCGGCTGATGTACCGAGGTGCGTCGCGCTCGATCGCGGTGTTCCCGGTGGCCTCAGAGTTGGCGGCTGCCCGCATTCGTACAGCCTTCGCTTTGCCCGAGGAGCGGGTTGTAGTCACCGGAGATCCCCGCGACGATGTTCTGCTGCGCGGGGAACCGCACCAGCGGGTAGCTACAGCTCGTCAGCTGATTGAGAGCCGTCTTGGGGAAACCCTTCCACCGCGGATTTTGATGTTCGCGCCAACCTGGAGGGACGGGGCACCTGACCCGTCGATTCCCACTCCCCAGCAGTGGGCGGCAATTGCCTCCTACCTTGAGCGCACGGACTCGACGCTAGTCATTCGCCCTCACCCGCTGTGTGTTGGCGATTATGCGTCCGGCCCACCGGTGTCTGACCGTATCCGCCTGCTGGGCTCCGACATCCAGGCCGACATCACCCCCGTGCTGCCCGCTATTGACGTGCTGATCACCGATTTTTCGTCGATCGCTTACGACTACGCGTTGACCGAGGGAGAGATCCTCTACCTCGCACCCGACGTCACGGCGTACACGGCCAGCAGGGGTCTCTACGAGCCGTACAGCACGTTCAGCGGTGGCTTTGCCGTCGAACGGTGGGACGACATTCTCACCCAGCTGAACAAACGGGACACCGACCCGGCCTTTCGCACAGCGCTTCACCACCACCGGGAACTGCAGGCGAACCGCAATCACGCATTCAGGGACGGACGCAACACCGTCAGGGTGTACACCCACATCCGCACAACTTTGAAGGACACACCATGAGCCCCGCAGTGACCGTGCTGTCGATTCGCATCACCGATGATGCTGAGCCGGCGCTGCGCCTCGACGGGTTATTGGATGAGCCTGCCACAGCGCTCACCCACGTTGACCTCGTTGGTGCACGCCTCAGGCTTTCCGGCCCGGTCCACACCGACGGAACCGCATTTCACGCAACCATTCCCCTGCTTGCTTCCAAGTGGGGCGGACACGTCCTCCCCCCACCCAGCGGAGACTATGCGGTGCATTTTCGAATGGCGGATGCCGCGGTGCCCGGCATCCGCATCACACAACCCTCCACTCCTGCACAGCTGCACCCGTCTTTGTTCGCGGCCCACCTGACCACCACCCTCGACAGTGCGACCGTGACCTTTGCGGCCCCGCTCACCGCGGAGGAAACGGGAGCAGACGCTCAGGCCCGGTTGGAGGCGGACTACCGCACCGCTAACCCCGAGCCAATCAATGCCGTGTTTTTCGAAAGCTTTTACGGGCAGAACGCGTCGTGCAACCCGCTGGCAATCGACCGGGAACTAGCTCGAGTGCGACCCGATGTTGCTCGGTATTGGAGTGTTGCCGACGCCTCCGTTGATGTTCCCCCTGGGGCTATCCCAATTGTGGACGGGAGCGCTGAGTGGTGGCGGGTTCGCGGGGCCGCTCGTCTGCTTGTGGTCAACGACTGGCTGCGCAAACGGTTCCGTCCGCGTCGCTTTCAGACGGTGTTACAGACCTGGCACGGCACTCCGCTCAAGCGCATTGCACTGACCCGCCCCGGTATCCGTCCGCGGGCGGCAGTGGCCACCGTGCTTGAACGAAAACGCTGGGACATTCTTCTGTCGCAGAATCCGTATAGCACCGGGATTTTCCGCACCGCGTACGCGTATTTCGCAGCGCCATGGGAGGAGGGTTACCCTCGAAACGATGTGCTGGTTCACGATGATTCCGCCGTGTTGCGCAGCAAGCTCGGCATTTCCGACACCGCGACCGTTGTTCTGTATGCCCCCACCTGGCGAGATGACGATCCCACCCGGGTAGACCAGTTGGATGTGGCAGCGTTCAGTCGTGAGCTCGGCCCGGACTATGTCGTTCTCATCCGGGGACACTCTCGGTCATTGCGCGGAGGATCCGATGTTCACGCTGACAACGTCATCGATGTAACCACCTATCCGGACGCATCCGAGCTGTTCCTAGTCTCCGACATGCTGGTCACTGACTACTCTTCGGTGATGTTTGACTATTCCGTCACCGGGAAACCGATCTACTTTTTCACCCCAGACCTCGACCGCTACCGTAACCAAATGCGCGGGTTCTATTTTGACCTTTTGGCCGCCTCGCCCGGTCCAGTCGCACAGAGCGCTGCGGAACTCACGGCGCTCATCACCAACCCGGGCGATACCGCCGCAAACTACGCCGAGCGCTACAGCGCCTGGCAGAAAAAGTTCAACCCCAAGGACGACGGCGGCGCTGCCAGCCGTGTGGTGGCGCGCTTACTGGCCCGAGGGGTGCTCGACTAACCGCGAAACCGGAGAATTGGTGTACCGCGTCGGCATCGGCTACCCAACGCAGCTGAATCCGCTATCCCCCGCTGCAGCGTGTGTTATCCGACGCTGCGGGATGTGTCGATGGTGTCGCGACCACCGCGGATGATCCCCCTGATGAAACCAGCACCCCAGCTCAGGTGCATGCTCGGCAGCACCATAAAAAAGAGGATCTTGTCCCGGAAGGTTTTACCGCGATCAAGCACGAAGCTGACAACAACGAGTAGAACTACGTATGCGAGCAAGCCGACGTACACAAGCGAGAGAATGAGGCTGGCCGCACCGCTGACAACACCAGTTAGCTGCAGGATCAAAATGATCGCCGCGATAACAACGGCGAGCACCAGTAGCGGTGGCACAAAAAAGCGCCAAGGGTTTTTCCCGCGATATCGGCGGACGAGCTCGCCCCGCCACACACCAGTGGTGAAGAACTGTCGAGTGAGCTTGTTCCAGTTTTCTCGCGGCCAGTAGGTCACTTTCAGTTCGGGATCAAACCAGACCTGATGACCAGCATTGCGGATACGAAGATTGAGCTCCCAGTCTTCGCCTCGCCGAAGGGATTCGTCGTAGTAGCCGACGCTGGCCAGCACTTCGCGGCGAAACACGCCAAGGTAGGCCGATTCTGCTGGGCCCTCTTCGCCACCACCGTGATAGGCGCCGCCGCCGAGACCAAATCTGCTGTTGTACGCACGGGCAACAGCAGCTTGGAACGGAGTGCGACCGCTGGCACGCATCAAACCGCCGACATTCGCGGCCCCGGTGCGCAGCAGGGTTTCAACGGCACGACGGGTGTAGCCGGGGTCGAGCTCCGAGTGAGCGTCCACTCGAACGATCACCGGATGGTTACTAGCTTGAACAGCCAGATTCAGCCCAACGGGAATGTGTGTGTTGGGATTGTGAACGTAGGTCACACGGGCATCCTGTGCTGCCAACCGCTCGACAATCTGGTTGGTGCCGTCGGTGGAAGGACCTAAGGCCAGCACCAGCTGCTGTGGGCCTTCATAGTCCTGGCTCAGAATCGTGCGAACAGCCCCTTCGACATAGGTCGCCTCGTTAAGAACGGGCATCACATAAGAGACGCCGGGAAGCGAGTTCGCCTGGGGTGCCATGTAGTCCAATACATCGTGCTGGTGGTCGGTTGTTGAGCCTACCAGCCGACATGACGAAGGCGCGGCGTCCACCACAGGGATGGAGCCGCGCCCTCGACAGAGGCAGGGACCGGAGTCCTGCTCGCTAAAGTGCGACGATTACTGGGGTAG
>DASYMY010000380.1:0-6291 GCA_036008825.1 Glaciihabitans sp. | reverse complement strand
CGGCGGCACCCCTGTTGGTATAACCATCCTCTGACGAAAGGACCAGTTTTCCCACGATCGAAGCGCTTCGACAACCCGGCACCACGGGGAAGCGTCCAGCTATCACATTCACCACAACGAGGCCCCGGCCTCGCAGCGAGGCCCAGCGGCCCGCCTACAAGGAAGTAGAGACATGAAGAAAAGCAAATTTGTTACCGCGATTGCGGCCCTCGGAGTCAGCGCTGTAGTGCTGAGCGGATGCTCCGCCGGTGGCGGCAACAGCGCCGACGGCGACGTTGTCACCCTTGATTTCTGGTCCTGGGCTCCGAACACCCAGGAAGTTGTTGACCTGTGGAACTCGGAAAACCCCGACATTCAGGTCAAATACACCGACGCCGGTGGTGGAAAAGACTCCTCGGCCAAGCTGCTGACCGCTAGCCGTGCCGGTAACGCCCCCGACCTCGCCAATGTGGAATACCCGACGCTGCCGTCGCTCATTGTTGCTGACGTGCCGCTCGACATCACGGACCTTGTCTCCGACGTCACTGACTCCTACGCCGAGGGAACCCTCGAGCAGGTCACCTTCGACGGTCACATCTTTGGCCTTCCGCAGGACGTTGGCCCCATGGCCCTCGTGTACCGCTCCGACCTGCTCGAGCAGTGGGGCATCCCCGTTCCCACCACCTGGGAAGAGTTCCGCTCAGCAGCTGCCGCCGTACGCGCCGCTGACCCGAACGCCTACATCGCCTCGCTGCCCGCCGACCAGTGGGCCTTCTACGCTGGTGTCGCCACCCAGGCCGGCTCCGAATGGTGGTCCATTGAGGACGGCACCTGGACCGTTGGCATCGCCGACGAAGCGTCCCTTGAGGTCGCCGACTTCTTCCAGGCCATGGTTGAAGAAGACCTGATCAGCACCGAACCCATCCTCACCCCCGAGTGGAACGCCAAGGCCAACGCCGGACAGTATGTCTCCTGGCCGGCCGCGCTCTGGGCTCCCGGTGTTATCGAAGGTGTCGCCCCCGACACCATCGGCAAGTGGGAAATGTCTGCCTTCCCCGAGTGGACAGCCGGTGACACCGGTGTTGCCAACCAGGGTGGCTCCGCTGTGATCGTCACCAACGACTCCGAGCACCCGGAAGAAGCCGCGGAATTCGCTAAGTGGATGAACGCCAGCGAAGAAGGCGCCAACCAGATCCTCACCGTGATCAACGGCTACCCGGCCGCGACTAGCGGTCAGGAAGCAGCCACCTCGAGCGCCCCGCCGAAGTTGATGCCGCAGCAGACCGACTTCTACGATCTCGCCGCGACCATCGCCTCCGACACGATCGCCGTCACCTGGGGACCGAACGTCAACGTTGCTGAAAGTGCCTTCACCGATGAGCTCAACAACGCCATCAATGCAGGAACTCCGTGGCGCGACGCGTTTATCGCCGTGCAGGACATCGTTGTTGCTGACATGGAGAAATCCGGCTTCGAGCTCAGCAACTAAGCACTCCTAGGTTTCTCACCTAACTCGCACGTCAATCGCGGTATCCGCCGCACAGAGGAAGCCGGCGTGGCCCAGGCCACGGTCACGCCGGCTTTCTTCTCAGAAAGGATCAGTCCATGTCCGCCACTCTCACCAAACCGGCGGTGCCGGTAACCCGCACGGGGAAGACGCGTCCGCGCAAGCGTCCCCGATCGCGCACCCGCCTGGCGCCGTACCTGTTTGTGGGGCCGGCGGTCATTCTCTTTGTCCTCTTTATGCTTGTGCCGATCATCTACGCGGCATTCCTCAGCTTCACCGAGTACAAGGTGCAGGGTGGCGGAATCCTCGGCACCAAGGTGCAGGTCTTCGCCGGGCTCGACAACTACATTGCGGTGCTGAACGACGCAGCTCTCGGCACCGGGTTCCTCAACCTCGCCATCTACTCGGCCATCGCCGTGCCACTGACCCTGGGTCTCGCGCTGCTGTTTGCACTGCTGCTGGACACCCCCGGTGTGCGCGCAACCCGGTTCGGCCAAACCGCCATCTTCATTCCCTACGCGGTGCCCGGCGTTATCGCCGCGCTGCTGTGGGGCTTTATGTACCTGCCCACCACCAGCCCGTTCTCGTACATCACCGAGTCACTCGGCTGGGGCACCATCCCGTTCCTCGAGCAGGCTGGCATCCACGGCTCCATCGCCAACATCGCCATCTGGGGTGGTGTGGGGTTCAACATGATCATCATCTACACCTCACTGCGCAGTATCCCCACCGAAATTTATGAGGCCGCACGCATCGACGGCGCCAACGAATGGCAGATTGCCCTGCGCGTCAAAGTGCCCCTGGTTGTGCCCGCCCTGCTGCTGACCGGAATCTTCTCCGTCATCGGCGCCCTCCAGCTGTACAGCGAACCCACCACCTTGAAGCCCATGACCGATGTGATCAGTCAGACCTGGGTTCCGCTGATGACCATTTACCGCAACGCGTTCCTTACCGATGACCTGCCGGGAGCCGCAGCGCTATCCGTGCTGCTCGCCGTGGGAACCGTCGCCATTTCCGGTCTGGTCATCTGGCTCAGCAACCGTCGCAGCAAGGGAGAGCAGTCATGACCGCCGTCGCCACCCGTGAGCGAGCCAAACTCGCCACCAATAAAGGCAAAGTGTGGCCCACCATCATCCTGATGATCGGTGCGATTTACTGCCTGATCCCCGTGCTGTGGGTCTTCACCGCGATGACCAAGTCGCCGGGGGAACTGTTCACCACCTTCTCCTTCGCACCAGGATCCGGGTTCCTCAGTAACCTCGGTGACCTCTTCAGCTACGGCGGCGGACAGTACGGCCTGTGGGCCGCGAACTCCATCCTTTATGCCGGGGTTGGCGGCATCCTCTCCACATTTGTTTCGACGATGGCAGGTTACGGACTCGCAAAATATGAGTTCAAGGGTCGCAACCTGATCTTCTTCTCCATCCTCGGTGGGGTGCTGATCCCCGGTATTACGCTCGCGATTCCGCAGTACCTGCTGCTGTCGCAGGCGAACATGGCCGGCGGAGTGATGTCGGTGCTGCTGCCGCTGATCATTAGCCCGTTCGGAATTTACCTCTCCCGCGTCTACGCCTCCGCCGCCGTGCCGCAGGACACCATCGAAGCCGCCCGCCTCGACGGAGCGAACGAGTGGAGCATCTTTATGAAGATCGGGCTGCCCATGATGGTGCCCGGTATGGTCACGGTCTTTATGTTGCAGTTCGTCGGCATCTGGAACAACTTCCTGCTGCCATTCATCATGCTCAGCAACCAAGACAGCTACCCGCTCACGGTGGGCCTCTACACGCTGCTCTCCAAAGGCTCCGGCACCCCTGCCCTGTACTCGGTGGCGATCACCGGAGCGGCCGTGTCGATCATTCCGCTGATTGCGCTCATGTTGTTCCTGCAGCGATTCTGGCGCCTCGACCTGCTCTCCGGCGCCGTCAAGGGGTAAGGATTAGTTTTATGACAAATACTCCTGACGCCCAGCCCGCCCGCACTCTCGGCAGCGGAGGCCCCGTTGTCTCCCGCCTCGCCCTCGGAACCAGTTCCTGGTCAACCGAGCGGTTTGGCACCGGTCCCATCGACGCCTTTGAAACGGTGCTTGATATGGCGGATGCCTCAGCGCCCGACTTCACCCTCATCGACACCTCGAACGAGTACGGTGCCCAGGCCAGTGAGCGCTTCATTGGTGACGCCCTGCGTCGCCGGGGTGGCCTGCCGCAGTCGATGGTGGTGCAAACCAAACTGGACCGCGACCCAGAGACCGGGTCGTTCGCGAGTGCCCGGATGTGGCGCAGCCTGATGGAGAGCTCCGCCCGTCTTGGGCTGGAGTCGATTCCGATGATGTACCTGCACGACCCCGAGCACATTAGCTGGGACGAAGCCTTCGCCGTCGACGGCCCGGTTCAGGCGCTGGTGGAGATGAAGGAGAAGGGACTCGTCGAGCGCATTGGGATCTCGGGCGGCCCCGCCCCGATGCTGCAGCGCTACGTCGAGACCGGCCGCTTTGATGCGGTCATCACCCACAACCGGTTCACCCTGGTTGACCGCTCCGCCGAGGAGCTCATCAATGTCGCGGTGGACCGCGACGTTACGGTGATCAACGCCGCGGTGTACGGGGGAGGGGCATTGGCCAAATGGCCGACCCCGCCCGCCAAGTACGCCTACAGCCCCATCAAGCCAGAGACGGCCGCGGCCATCACCGCCATGGGTGAGTTGTGCGCGGCCGCCGGCATCAGCCTGGCCGACGCGGCCCTGCAGTTCAGCACCCGCGACAGCCGCATCACCTCCACCGTGGTGGGGGTGACCAGTGCAGAACAGGTATTGAAGGCCGCCGCATCTGATCGAGTCGCGATCCCTGAGTCACTCTGGGCGCAACTGGACGAGCTCGTTCCACCCGCAGCGACCTGGGTGAACCCACCGGGCAGCACCTGGCCGTAACGGCCGCGCGTGCGGGAGCCGCGCGGGGAAACCCGGCGCTGCAGGCATCCGCCCCACGAATTTGTACTGAAGTAACAGAAAGAGATTCAGCATGTCGGACTTTGTGTCCCGCTCCTCAGATATCGCCCACGGCACGGTTTTTCCGTGGATCGCCGACGGCTTCGCGCTCGGCGGTGATTACAGCCCTGAGCAGTGGCCGGAAGAGGTCTGGGCGGAAGACATTGCGCTGATGCAGCAGGCGGGGGTGAACTCCGTCAACGTTGGCGTGTTCTCCTGGGGGCTGCTGGAGATCGCGGATGGTGAATTCGATTGGGGCTGGCTTGACCGTTCCATGGATCTGCTGCATGCCGGCGGGATTGGTGTGAACCTGGCCACCCCAACGGCGGCGCCGCCCATGTGGTTGATGCAGGCGCACCCCGAGATTGCTCCCGTGACCGCTTCAGGGGTGCGGCACGCGCAGGCTGGCCGGTTGGGCTGGCATCCGAGTTCCGCGGTGTTCCGTCGCTATGCGCTGCGGATGGTGGAGGCCATCGCCACCCGCTACGCCAATCATCCGGCTCTCAAAATGTGGCACGTCAGCAACGAGCTGGGCAACGAGAACGCGCGCAGCTTTGACGCCGAAACCGAGGCCGCCTTTCAGGTCTGGCTCAAGGAGCGGCACAGCACCGTTGAGGAACTGAATGAGGCGTGGGGGTCCGCGTTTTGGGGACACCACTACACCTCCTTCGCTCAGGTGCAGCCGCCCCGCTTTACGAGCACGAGCCACAACCCTGGTCTGCTGCTCGACTTTGAACGCTTCACCTCCGACGCGCTACTCGGCCACTACCTGGCCGAGCGGGAGGTGCTGCGACGTATCACCCCCGATGTGCCAATCACCACGAACTTTATGGTTCAGAACCATCCCAACGGGGTGGACTACGCGGGCTGGGCTGACCACGTAGACCTGGTCGCCAACGATCACTACACAATGGGAGCCGACCCCGAACGGTACGGAGAACTCGCCTTCAGCGCCGACCGGGTGCGCGGAATGGCCGACGGTGCGCCCTGGCTGCTCATCGAGCACTCCACCTCCGCAGTCAACTGGCAGGGTCGCAACAAAGCCAAAACTCCGGGGGAGCTGACCCGCAACACGCTCTCGCACATTGCGCGCGGCGCCGACGGTGCCCTGTTCTTCCAGTGGCGTCAGTCCACTGCGGGAAGCGAGCAGTTTCACTCCTCAGTTGTGCCGCATGCCGGTGCCAACACCAAGGTGTTCCGCGAGGTGGCCGCCCTCGGCGCCACCCTCAAAAACATCCGCGAGGTGCTCGGCAGCCGAGTTGTTCCCGCGCAGGTCGCGATTTTGTTCGACTATGACGCGGCCATGGCCCTGCGTTCCGGTCCCAAACCCAGCAACGCCGTCAACGCTCTGGACGTAGCGCTCACCATGCACCGCGAGCTCACCCACCGGGGTATTCAGGTCGACATTGTGCACCCCAGCGCCGACGTCAGCGGCTACCGGGCGCTGCTTGCCCCCACCCTGTTTTTGGTTACCAGCGACACCGCCGCTGCCCTGACCGACTACGTCACCGGTGGCGGACACCTGGTCGTTACCAGCTTCTCCGGCATCGTCAACGAGAACAACCGGGTCATCGCCGGCGGCTACCCTGGCGCTCTGCGCGAGCTGCTGGGTGTGCGCGTTGAAGAGTTCTTCCCGCTCCTCGAGGGCGAAACGGTCACCCTCTCCGACGGTTCCACCGGCGAAATCTGGACCGAACTGATGGAGACAACGGGGGCGGATGTCACCGCCCGTTATGGTTCCGGCGATCTCGAGGGCCACCCCGCGATCACTCTCCGCAAGGTCGGAGCAGGCACCGCGCAGTACCTTTCAACGCACCTGGACCGGG
>DASYMY010000379.1:0-3993 GCA_036008825.1 Glaciihabitans sp. | reverse complement strand
CCGGAAGCCTGTTTCAATCTGAAGATCGCGCAAGACCGCAATCATGGCCGCGCCGCCGAGACCGCTACCACCCTGGCCTTTAAAAAGTTGCCCTGTAGCCACGATCCAGTCGGCGTTGGCCGTATAACGAAGCCGAGCATTGAAGCTTAGAAACTTAGGGTTGATGCTCCCGACTGCGAACGCCGGGTTGTCAATGACGAAGTCGAAGTAATCGACCTGGCTCTTCGAGGAAGCTGCGCGCAGACCGTAAACGGCTTGAAACAAAGACCAGTCGTCACGATTAACATGAATAAGCCCGCGGCCCAGCTTTGCGGCGTCTGGAAAACTGGACGCGCCGACCGTGATGGAAGCAAACGGTCCTAACGCTTGAAGCGCATCAACCTCCCGGTCAAACGACATCGGAATCGGGATCGTAGGCGGTGCTCCACCGTCCAAGAAGATGTCGAGATCAGCGACCGGAACGCGCGTTGCGGCAAACAACTGCTGGGCGATGGAAGTGCCGGACGTCACCCACTCTCCCGCAGCCAGCGAGATACCGGGCCCACGGCCTGTTGCGAAGTGGTGCGCTCGTGCCACGCTAATTAACGCAATCGATGCGTCCGGGCGTATCAGCGGTCTCACATTCATGCCGAGGCTCGTGCACTCGGACAACAACCATGCCATGGGATGCACGCCATGCACGGGAGTTGCCGAATCGAGCAACGAGATATCTAAGTACACGGCCCTGTTCTTGACTGCCGAGTGCAATGCCGCCGGCACGCCGTCAAGATGTGCCTCGAGCGTTTTCTTAAAACCTCCTGCGTCGAAATCTTTATCGCGGGGCGGCACCATGAGCACCGGCATGAGGCTTTGCCAGTCTTTGGCCTTGAGTCCACTGAGTGCGGTCCGCTCACCACGTTTCGCAGTGAGGAACGGTCTGTAGGTCGTCATTGCTTCCCCTATCGTTACGCTTCGCACGAGCTGGGCGACCGCTCTAGGTGCGAGGCAGGAGGCACCGCGTTTACCAGTACCCCGAAGATCTAATCGCGCTGCGTACGACGCTAACTCGACTTGCCATCATTTATGGGACGTACGGGCCCCCAAACCGGGGGTGGCCATCTGTTCAGATTGGAGTCAACGCGGGGACGCAAAAAATAGTCTTCGAAAACCTTTCGCGAAACTGTCCGGCACAACGAAAGAGGAATCGCTCCTGAGACATCTGAGGAGCAATTCACAGTTTCGGGGTTGTTTCCTCGCCTAACGCAGTGGCCGATTGACGAATGGGGCACCGATCGGCTCGGACAAGGTTTTAGCGAGCTTTGGGGGCGCGCGATGGCCCGGCGTGCCGGTTGCCTGGCTCGAGCACCGACAGGCGGTTCGAACTAGCTAGGCGCGCTAGAACCAGCATTGAGGACAGAGTCATGCGCGCAGAGGCTAATTACGGCGAGGGGATATCCTGTGTGATTCCCACGGAAGGCCGAGTGCCCGGCTACCCCGGTGGTGCCAGAGAAGGGCATTTTCGCGAACGAACAGTTGGTTTCGTGGAATTTCGGGAGTTAGGGTGTGGAATGAATTTGTCTCAGGTGCAACCACGGTACTGCTCATCAGGGCATTTAGTATTCCCCGAACTAGCCACAGTTGTCCTCTGCCAGGACAAGAGAAAAGCCCTGAACTTTTAGTTCAGGGCTTTTCTTGTTTCGTTGTGATTGTTTGCCCCGGCATCCCATTGACCAGTGCACGCAAAGTGCAATATAGTGCCCGAATGGATGACGGTACCGGAGAGCTTGCCAGCGCTATTGGCGCGCGCGTAAAACACGAGCGCACACAGCGCCGATTGACACTAGATCAACTGGCTGATGGCGCCGGTGTGAGCCGGCGGATGTTGATCAACATTGAGCAGGGTGCAGCGAATCCCAGTGTGGGAACGCTGTTGAAGATCAGCGACACCCTCGGTGTTGGCCTTCCGACGCTTGTCGAGTCCCCTCGAGAAAAGTCGGTGTCGATTACCCGCAGCGGTGATGGTGCGATTCTGTGGACCGGCGCCCAGGGCGGACGCGGAGAAATGGTTGCCTCAACCGAGGGCGCCGATGTTGTCGAGCTGTGGGATTGGACGCTTGAGCCAGGCGACCGCCACGACAGTGACGCGCATGCATCCGGCACTCGCGAACTCATCCATGTTCAGCAGGGCACCATTCAGGTCACCTCGGGTACGCAGACCATCACGCTCAACGAACGGGACGCCATCTCGTTTCCCGGCGATGTGGCCCACTCCTACATCAATTCGAGCGAACAGCAAGCTCGGTTCGCACTCACCGTGTTTGACCCGGGAGTTCAGTCACAGTCGCGAGGAAAGAACACCGGTGTCTGAGTTGTCTTCGCTTGATCAGTTCCTTGCCGAAACCACCATTGACAGCGCCGTGTTATCCCTCCGACCCGACTACCGAGCGGTGCTCATCGCGGTTGAGGGGATCACGCCGGGCCCGAGCGACGAAGTAAGCGAGACACTTCTGAAGCGAGCGGAGGAGTCGGCCCGAGCTGCCCTGGTCCAGCAGCCCGTAGAGGAGATCTCGCACGTTGCAGCGTGGCGGGACGCGTTCCGCAGTTTTGGAGCGAAACCTCAACGAACCCGCAATAGCCTCGAAGCTTTGCTCCGACGGGCAGCAACCGGTCTACCCCGGGTAAACCGTCTCACCGATATCTACAACGCACTGTCGATTCTGCACTTGGTACCCATTGGCGGAGAAGACCTCTCAAGCTATATCGGTTCACCGCGCCTAATTCGGGCGACGGGAAGCGAACCATTCGAGATTTTGACCAACGGTGTGCCAGCTACGGAGTTTCCTGACCCAGGGGAAGTTGTTTGGGCGGATGCGGAAGGGGTGACGTGTCGCCGGTGGAACTGGCGTCAAGGTCGTCGCACTCAACTTCGAGACAGCACAACGGCCGCTTTGTTCATTCTCGACGCGCTTGAACCGCTGAGTGATGCCGCCCTTATGCACGCGGCCGAGGAGCTTACTCGCGCGCTTGTGCTGCTCGGCCCCGATGTGTGCGTCGCCGAACGGTGGCTGTATGGAACGACACAGCCTCATTCGGGAGCGGAGACCTTGTGATGCGGCGCAGTGTTCCTCTGCCCGCATCAGCTCTCGCAGTGACAGCGATGCTGTCCGTGCAGTTGGGATCCGCTCTTTCCGTTGACCTGATTGCCACGGTGGGCGCTGCAGGCACGGCGTGGTTGCGTCTGACAGCGGGTGCAGTCATCTTTCTTTTGCTCGTCCGCCCGCCGCTGCATCTCATTCGTCGACGTGATGTTCCTGTCCTTGTTGGGCTGGGGGTAGCAACCGGGCTTATGTCAATCGCATTTTTGGCGGCAATTGAACGGATCCCGCTCGGCACCGCGGTGGCAATTGAGTTTCTCGGACCGCTCACGGTCGCAGCGGTACGCAGCGACAATCGTCGGGCGCTCGCTTGGCCGAGCCTCGCGCTGGTGGGCGTCATTTTGCTCACCGAACCCTGGATGGGCAGCGTTGACGCTCTCGGCGTGATGTTCGCAGTGCTTGCGGGCGCGTGCTGGGCCGGATACATCGTCCTGACCAAACAGGTCGGAGACCGCTTCACTGGCATCGACGCCTTGTCGATGACCATTCCCATTGCCGCGATCACCGCTGCGGTGGTTGGGGTGCCCCAAGCCGCCGGACACCTCAGCTGGCAGATACTCCTCATCGGGGTTGGCCTCGCATTTCTCTTGCCGGTGGTCCCCTTCGCTCTAGAGATGCTGGCTCTTCGCCGGATGTCCCCCACCGCTTTTGGAACCTTGATGGCAGTAGAACCCGCCATTGGCGTTGTCATTGGGCTGATTGTTCTGCAGCAGAGTCCTGGACTTTTCCAGGCCGTGGGAATCCTGCTAGTGGTCACCGCTGGGGCCGCCGCGCAGAGACGAACCGCGCAGCCGGTCATCTCTCCCGCGGATACCGGCTTCCGAGCGACCGGCTAGAGTTGACGCGACTTCCGAATGTG
>DASYMY010000378.1:0-3625 GCA_036008825.1 Glaciihabitans sp. | reverse complement strand
CAATCGCCGCAGCATTCGAGCTGCCCCCGCCCACCGACTGGGAACAGCACGACTTCCTCACCGCTCAGCTGCGCGAACGGGATCGCCTGCAGGCACTGGCATCCGCCACATTGGACGCAGAGTATTCGACCAACGATCTGCACGAATCACTGCTAGCCATCAGCCGGGACTATCGGCAGCGGCTCGGTGTCAGCATTCGGGGAGCCGAACGTCGGGCCGCCAAGCGGCGTGCCAAAACCCTGGTCGGGCTCCTCCCTCGAGCCGAGCGCGTCGACACACTTGAGGCCGCCCATTCGCTTCGCGCCGCCTGGATTGGCCAGCCGAATTACACGGCGGCCGCAAACTGGACAGACACGGCCCCGTTGATCGCCACCTACCGCGCCGATCTTGCCTCTCTCGACAAATTTCTCCAGCGGATGTCACTGAGCGACAGCCCGCTCGCCGACCTCCCAGCACACTTCGTGTCCCTGGCGAAAGATCCGCGGCGTCGAGTAATGCCGAGGGCTCACGCCAGTTGCGACTCCCTCGTGTCGGCGGGCCTGGGCGCCATCATTGCTGAGCTCGAGTCGCGTAATGACATCAGCGCGGCGACCCCCGATCGGGCGGGCCAGGTCTTCGACCGCATTGTGAGCTCGTCGCTGCTCGACGAGGCGCTGCTGTTTGATGCGGATCTCGCCACCGTCAGTGGCGAGGAACTGAACCGGACAACGTCCATGTTCCAGCGCAACGACCTCGGTCACCTCGAAGCAAACGCGGTGCGGATTCGGCGGATGGCCGCCGAACGCCTGAAGATCGCGCTGGATGCCAACCCGGAACAGCATGTTCTGCTGAAAAAGGAAGTGACCCGCAAATCCCGGTTCACTCCGGTGCGGGGGCTTCTGCGCGAGATCCCCGAGGTGATCCTCGCCGCGAAACCCATCTGGGCGATGAGCCCGCTGCAGGTATCCCGCTTGTTGCCCCGCACCGAGCTGTTTGACCTGGTCATCTTCGACGAAGCCAGCCAGGTAAAACCGGCCGATGCCATCCCCGCGATTCTCCGGGGACGTCAGCTGATTGTTGCCGGCGACAGCCGCCAGCTTCCGCCGACCGAGTTCTTCGCCAAAACACTGGGCGATATGGACGACGATGATGAACCAGAAGAAGACGCCTCGCTTGAGGTCGCCGTGGGGGAGGAGCCCGTCCGGCCCAGCATAGGCTCGCTCACGCGGGACGCCGAAAGTATCCTGTTCGCAATGGACCGGTTGCTCGCCGGGCAATCCCGCCGACTGCTCTGGCACTACCGTTCCCGCGACGAGCGGCTCATCGCCGTCTCCAACCGGTTTGTCTATGACAGCGCGCTGACCACGTTCCCGGCGGCCGACACCCCCGACGCCATCACCCACATCGAGGTGCCGTTCAGCCCCGGAATTGGTGGCGGAACCAATAGCCCCGAAGCCGAAGTGGCCGCCGTGGTTGAGGCTGTCAAGACGCACGCCCGATTGCACCCCGACGAATCCCTCGGCGTCATCGCCTTTGGTATCAAACACCAAAACCGGCTGGAGACCGCGCTCGAGCACGCCTTCGCCGAAGACCCCGAGCTGTTCATAAAGCTGAATACCAAAGAGCCATTTTTTGTGAAGTCCATCGAGCGGGTGCAGGGGGATGAGCGTGACGCCATCATCCTCACCGTCGGCTACGGCAAAAGCGACGACGGCCAGCTACGTCTGTTCTGGGGACCGCTCTTGCAAACCGGCGGCGACCGACGCCTGAACGTCGCGATCAGCCGAGCCCGCCTGCGCCTGAGCCTCGTCAGCAGCTTCTCGGCGAACGACCTCGCCGAAGACGGCCACAGTAGCCGCGGCTACAAGCTGATGTATCAATTTGTGAAGTTTGTGGCGTCCGCTGGCACCGAGGTGGCGGGACTCGCCAGCCGCACCGTTGAACTCGACGCGTTTGAGGCCAACGTTCGCGACCGCCTCGAAGCGGCAGGCCTCGTTGTGGACTGCCAGGTTGGAGTCGGCTCCTACCGCATCGACTTCGCCGTACGCCACCCCAGCAAACCGGGTGTTCACGTGCTCGCCATCGAGATTGACGGCTCCGCATACAACTCCGGCCACACTGCCCGCGAACGCGACCGGCTGCGTCAGCAACTTCTGGAGCGACGCGGCTGGGTGTTCCACCGCATCTGGAGCACCGACTGGT
The DNA here is from genome assembly GCA_036008825.1 of Glaciihabitans sp. Classification (GTDB taxonomy): domain Bacteria; phylum Actinomycetota; class Actinomycetes; order Actinomycetales; family Microbacteriaceae; genus Glaciihabitans. Next base: position 1,444 of record DASYMY010000378.1, on the reverse strand, counting down.
TCAGCGACCCCGATTCTGCGGTTGCCACAGCCGTTGCCGCCTTTGATGCGGCCGTGGAACGACTCGATGCGAAAACAGCGGATGCCACAGACGAGACGGTTGTCGCGTGGGAGCTACCCGTTGGCCTGCGCCATGGACCACGCCCGGAGGTCACCGTTGGCGCGGAGATTGACGACTACTCCACACCGGAGCTGATGGAAATGGTGCGCTGGGTGCGCAGCGACGACGTGGTGCGCAGTTCGGATGACGAGATCACGGTGGTGATGCGCGAGCTCGGGTTCGAGCGTCGCGGGCCCAAGATTCTGCGCCGCATTATGGACGCGCAGATTCGCCTGGGCGGGGTGGCCTAGCCACCTACAGATAGTGCGCGGACGGGGCCGTCACCCGAAGGGTTACTTCGGGGACGGCCCCGTTAGTGGCGCGGTTGCTCACAGCAATCGCGACAGGTTCATAGCGAGAAAGCGGTCGCGGGCTCGTTCCATGTCGAGTCGCGCTTGCTCCAACTCGGGATTGAACTTTGCTGTGTGGCGCCAAGCGGCTTTGCCGGGCCGACGCCCCCACTTAATCAAGGCAACACCGAGGTGCAGTGCTGCGCGGTCGAGGAGACCAACACGACGAACAGTAACCATCGGGGGCTTGTGCTCATCGGCGGTCGGCGAGGGTATCTGGCTGGGTTGGGGAGGGTGTTCGGGCAGACCGACGTCGGTCGCCAGAGGGGTCATCATGGTGATTGATTCCTTGTGTGAGGTTGAGCCTGTGGGCACACAAAAGCGGGCCCCGAGGATCACCGAATAGAGGGGTGGCCGCGGGATGCGGCGAGGGGATAACGCGCATGGGGCGCGTCACTCGCGGGGTGAGATGACCTGGGGCAGGCGCGCGCAAAGAGAAGCGGATGCTGCCTGGTCGGGCTTCGAAAGCGTCACCACCGACTGAACGGGTGGCGGAAAGCTACCCGATTAGGCGGAGAGGACGCCGACGAAGCCGGCAAGTGTGCGGAATGGCATTCCGGTCGTGTAAATCAACATGCGGGCTCCTTTCGTCTAATGGCGTAAGCAACACCGTAGTGGGGTTCGTATCGCTGCCGCAATACTTTTGCCCCACTAAATCGAACAAATACTCAACAGGTGTGGCTCAGACAAGCGACGGACGGGCGACCCGGCAGAGTGCGCCCAGCTGAGTCAGACTGACTCAGCGATCTGTGACACCAGAAGTCGAAAGGTAGTCAGGTCTCCCCATACGTCTTCCGGCCGTGCTTCCGCTCGCAGCAAAGTATGGCCGCGGCTTCGTATTCCGCCTTCGATCATGAGGTTGTCGGCCATTCCGTGATTCTCAACCATTTGGCCATCCGGAGTGAATAGCCCGCCGTCGCTTTCGCTAAGGTCAACGTTCAATAAGTGGGCCACACGTTCTCTGTAGTCCTGAGGATCGTTGGAGAAACCAAACG
>DASYMY010000377.1:0-4292 GCA_036008825.1 Glaciihabitans sp. | reverse complement strand
GTTGCCACATCGATTACTGGCTGGTTGATACCGCGGTGCCCGAACGGGAGTTTGTATGTTCCGTATCCGAGGGCGCGCCCGAGCAGCTGGTTACCGAAGCAGATACCGAAGAAGGGAAGGCCCTGGCGGAGCACGTTCTGCAGCAGTTCAACGTGCGCGTCAGATGCGCCGGGGTCGCCTGGGCCGTTGGAGTAGAACACGGCGGTGGGCTCGGTTGCCAGCAGTTCCGCGAAGGTGACCGTCTGCGGAAGGACGTTGACGTCGAATCCGCGTGCTGAGAGGTATTTGAGGGTGGAGGTTTTGACCCCGAGGTCGAGGACGGCCACTGAACCGATGCGTTCGCCTTCGGCGGGCACGGTGTAGGCCGCCGTGGTTGACACGGTGCCGGAGAGGTTCTGGCCAACCATCGATGCGGCAGCGCTGACCAGGGTGAGCTGATCGTCTGCGGGCAGGTTGTAGTCGTCTCCGGAGAACACACCAGCGCGCATCACTCCTGCGTCACGAAGTCGACGGGTGACGGCGCGGGTATCGATTCCGCTGATACCAACAATGCCCTGGGTTGTGAGGTCATCGTCGAGGCTGCCCGTTGAGCGGTAGTTCGATACCACCCGGGATGGGTCGCGGACCACAAATCCGGATACCCAAATACGCGCCGATTCGGTGTCTTCTTCGTTGATACCGGTGTTGCCGATGTGGGGTGCGGTCATCACTACGATCTGCCCGGCATAGCTGGGGTCGGTGAGTGTCTCCTGGTATCCGGTCATACCGGTGGCGAAGACGGCTTCGCCGAAGGTGCGTCCGCGCGCTCCATAAGCACGGCCGATGAAACGGGTGCCATCTTCAAGGACAAGTACTGCGGGGTCGAGGGCCACTAGGCCTTCCTTCCAGTCGTTACGGGGAAAATGTGGTTGATGGCGTCGAGCAGCGCCGAAGGCTCCTCGAGGCGGAAGTAACTGTCAACGGGGGTGTCGCCCAGCTGCCAGCCGATAAGGACAAGGCCGCCCTCTTCGACAACGCGGTCGATGGTCCAGGTGGCGCGGGTAACTTCGCGGAGCGACGCGAGAGCAATGAACGCATCGCTCTCTCCGCGGAGCGACAACACGATTCCCGCGTCAGCCACGGTGACGGTTGCGCGAGCACGGTAACCAAGGCCGCGCACGGCGATGCGGTTGAGCGGGTCGTTGGCGGCCGTCGTCGCGACGTAAAAGCCGTCGAAGGATCCGCGGGTTGCTCCGAGGAATTCAGGCACACCCTCAGGCTGGGCAATGTTGGACTGTTTTCTCTGGCGAGAACGCCAGCCCAGCAGCATAAGTGAGAGCAACACAACGAGCAGAAGCAGAACGAGCCCCATCAGAAAGTACCTATCCACGGGACAACCTCGCATTCTGCACAATTCGGGCGTACTCGGCGACGGTGTCAGCGGCTACGAGTTCCCCGTCAAGCACCGTGGCGTAACCGTTGTGGATGGTGGCCTGCACCTGCCCCGGCAGCGTGCGGTTCAGGTAAGGCGAGTTGACGCCCTTCCCGTGCAGGTGTTCGGGGCCGAAGACGCGTGAGGCGGTGGGGTCGTAGAGGGTGAAGTTGGCGGTGTTGCCGATCCCGAACGGCTCTGCGTACCCGTCGAGACGGCCAATGGCGGCCGGTGCGCTGGAGAGAACCCGCGCAACGTCACTCCACTCAAGTTGACCACTGTCGACAACGGCGGTTTGCACAACGCTCAGTGCGGACTCGAGTCCCACCATGCCAAAAGCGGCCTCGGCCCAGGAGCATTCTTTGGCTTCGAGCGGGTGCGGAGCATGGTCGGTGGCGACAATGTCGATGGTGCCATCGGCCAGTCCGGCACGCAGGGCAAGGACGTCTTCGTTACGACGCAGCGGTGGGTTCACTTTGTAGCGGGAGTCGTAGCCGCGAACGAGGTCCTCGGTGAGCAGCAGGTGGTGGGGGGTGACTTCTGCAGTGACTGCAATGCCGCGGGCTTTGGCCCAGCGGATGACTTCTACCGATCCCGCCGTTGATACGTGGCAGATGTGCAGTCTCGCGCCAACGTGCTGGGCGAGAAGAACGTCCCTGGCGATGATGGACTCTTCGGCGACCGCTGGCCAGCCACCGAGACCAAGCTCCCCGGACAGGGCGCCCTCGTTCATCTGGGCACCTTCGGTCAGGCGCGGCTCTTGCGCGTGTTGCGCAATAACACCGTCGAAGGTTTTGACGTATTCGAGGGCACGGCGCATCAGGAGCGCATCGTGCACGCACTTACCGTCGTCGGAGAAGACGCCAACGGCAGCGCGTGACTGCGCCATGGCGCCAATCTCGCTGAGCCGCTCCCCTTCAAGCCCCATTGTGACGGCGCCGATGGGTCGGACGGTGGCGTACCCATGCCGCACACCTAGGGATGCGACCTGCTCGACCACTCCGGCGGTGTCAGCCACCGGTGAAGTATTCGCCATAGCGAATACGGCGGTGAAACCGCCCATGGCGGCCGCTCGAGATCCGGTGAGCACGGTTTCGCTCTGCTCGAATCCGGGTTCGCGCAGGTGAGTGTGGAGGTCAACCAGACCGGGCAGTAGCGTGAGACCGTCGGCGTCGATGATTTGCGCCTTGGCGTTACTGATGCCCGTGCCGGTCTCCGCGACGTGGCCGTCAGCAACGAGAACGTCGGTGCTGGTGCCGTCGGGAAGGCGCGCTCCCCGAATCAGAATGGTGGGGATGTGCTGGGTCATACGGAGGCCTCCCGGTCGCCTGAGAGCAATAGGTACAGAACGGCCATCCTTATCGATACTCCGTTTGCGACTTGTTCGAGCACAGTGGATCGTGCCGAATCGGCCGCGTTTGCGGAGATTTCTAGTCCCCGGTTCATCGGGCCGGGGTGCATAACCATCGTATCGGGCCGCAGTCTCCTCAAACGCTCCTCGTCGAGGCCCCACTGGCGGGAGTATTCGCGGGCGTTGGGGAAGAACGCGGCGTTCATTCGTTCGGCTTGAATGCGCAGCATCATGACCACGTCCGGGTTCGCGGAGATGGCCGTGTCGAGGTCGAATTCGATGGTGACCGGCCAGGTGCTGGTGTCAGCGGGCAGCAGGGTTGCCGGAGCGACCAGGTTGACGTGAGCGCCGAGAGTGGTCAGAAGCCACACGTTGGAGCGAGCGACGCGGCTGTGCAAAATATCGCCCACGATCGTGACGTTTAGCCCGTTCAGGTCTTTACCGCGTGACGCAGCACCGTGGAGTCGTCTACGCATGGTGAAGGCGTCGAGAAGGGCTTGGGTGGGGTGTTCGTGAGTACCGTCACCGGCGTTGAGCACGGGCGCGTTGATCCAGCCGCTTCCGGCAAGCGTGTGGGCGGCCCCGGATGCGGAATGGCGGATCACCACAGCGTCGGCTCCCATGGCGGCGAGGGTCTGCGCGGTGTCTTTGAGGCTTTCCCCTTTGGAGACGCTGGAGCCTTTGGCGCTGAAGGTCACGAGGTCGGCGCTCAGGCGTTTGGCGGCGAGCTCGAACGAGGTTCGGGTGCGGGTGGAGTCCTCGAAGAACAGGTTGATAACCGTTTTGCCGCGCAGGGTGGGCAGTTTCTTGATCTCGCGGTGAGCGACATCCGCCATATCTTCTGCGACATCGAGAATTGCAACAGCCTCGGTGTGGTCGAGGTCACGGGTGGATAAAAGGTGCCTCATGATTCGATCACCACTTCCTCGACACCGTCGGTGTCTCGCAGGCGCACGGTGATGCGTTCCGTTGACGAGGTGGGCAGGTTCTTTCCCACAAAGTCGGCGCGGATGGGCAGCTGGCGGTGGCCGCGATCAACGAGGACGGCCAAGCGAACGGCGCGGGGGCGTCCGTGGTCGGCGAGGGCGTCGAGGGCTGCTCGAATGGTGCGCCCCGAGTACAGCACGTCGTCTACAAGAACAACGGTTTTGCCGTCGATTCCGCCAGCGGGGATTTGTGTTGGCGAGGGCGCCCGAGTGGGTTGTCCAGCGAGGTCGTCGCGGTACATGGTCACGTCGAGGTAACCGACAGTGCCGGAGCCCGGTTCGATGCCATCAAGAATGGTGCCGATGCGGCGGGCGAGCTCAATGCCTCGTGTTGGGATACCGAGGATAACGAGGTTGGCACCGCCCCGGTTCGATTCGAGGATCTCGTGGGAAATGCGGGTGAGGGCGCGCTCGATGTCAGCGGGCTGCAAAACGGTGCGTGCAGTCACGATGACCTCCTTCCCCGTCTCTCTGGACGGAACTTAAAGGATGTCTGGATGACCCAACCTTAGCATCGAGCCTCGACGAGGAACCGGGAATGGGC
>DASYMY010000376.1:0-1558 GCA_036008825.1 Glaciihabitans sp. | reverse complement strand
CGTTCCGTCTCGCCGCTGGGCCGAACGCCTCCCCCGCCCACTCCCGCGACGTTGCCGCGCAGGGGGTCGGGGTTGTGGCCTTGTTGTCCGTTCTCGCCCTGGAGGTGGTCAACTTCTCCGCGAGCGGCATTGGTGCCATTCGCGTTGTCGCCGTTGTGCTGCTGTTCTGTGCCGTGCACGTGGTCGCGCAGCTCACTAACCGGTCCCCGTTGACCTCGGTGGTGGGCTGGACCGCTTTGGGGTCGGCCAGCATCGCGGCGGTATCCGCCATAGCTATGAATGCTGTTGATCCGTGGGAGATTGTGACACTGCCGATCGCGGCCGCTCTGGCGTGTGGTGGTGTTGCCTACATGCAGCGTGAGGAGACCGCGCGCAGCTGGTCGCATTTAGGGCCGGCGGTTCTGGTGCTACTGGTGCCGTCGCTGCTGGCGACAGCAATTGATCGTCCGTTGTGGCGTTTGGTGGCGCTCGGACTTGTCGCTATTGCCGTCATTGTGGTTGGGGTAACGCGCAAGCTGCAGGCGCCCCTGGTGCTCGGATCGGTTGTGGCACTTGTGCACGGCCTTGCGACCTTCTCCGACGAAGTGCGGGCGGCGTATGAGGCGGTGCACTGGTCGCTGTGGTTGGGCTTCGGCGGCATCTTGCTGATTGTGTTGGCCGCCCGGTACGAGCAACGGGTTCAGAACTTCAAAACGGTGATCCTCAATATCAGTTCACTGCGGTAACGGCCGGGATCCGCGCACACAGTCCGCTCGCTCAGGGTCAGTGCTGCAACCAGGTCAGTACCGCCAGCACCCGTCGGTGGTCGGAGCCGGAATCTTCCAACCCCAGTTTGTGGAAGATCGAGGTGACGTTCTTCTCGACGGCGCCTGTTCCAATCACCAGAGCTGCGGCGATTGCCGCGTTGGTGCGTCCCTCGGCCATCAGCGTCATCACTTCGCGCTCGCGTGGGGTGAGCCGCAGAAGTGGGCTGCGGCGGCGTCCAAGTAGTTGGGCGACCACTTCGGGGTCGAGAACCGTGCCGCCGTTGGCGATTCGCTCAACCGCGTCTTTGAGCTGGCTGAGCGATGCCACCCGGTCCTTCAGTAGGTACCCCACTCCGCCAGTGCCCGACGATAGAAGCTCCTCCGCGTATGCCACCTCGACGTACTGCGATAGCAACAAAATGCCCATGTCCGGCCAGCGTCGGCGGATCTCGATCGCGGCCCGCACGCCTTCATCCCGAAAAGTGGGAGGCATCCGCACGTCCAACACAACCAAATCGGGCTGCAAATCATCAAGGTTGATGAGCGTGCTGACCGCGTCCGGGTAGGAGCCGACAACGTCCATCTCCGCTTCAACGAGCACGCGCACCAGTCCTTCACGCAGCAGAACGGAATCATCGGCGACCACAACGCGAAGGCTAGACACCCGTTTAGCGTACGGGGTGGTGGTGGGCGGATGCCCGTGGCCGGTGGCCGCGCTAACACCTGCCATCTAGATGCTCGGGTTCAGTGCGAGCGTGAGCGGCAGGTGGGCGGTAACCCTGGTGGGCCCGGACTGCGGGCTGGTTACGCTG
>DASYMY010000375.1:0-7185 GCA_036008825.1 Glaciihabitans sp. | reverse complement strand
ACGGTGGTTGCGGATGTGGGCACACACCGAAACTAGGGCGTGCTTACCCCCTCACGGAAACCGATGCGTAACGTAACGACTTTTTCGTTTCATTACCGCTGGCCAGACAACACGACAGCGGCGGCCCGATTGGGCCGCCGCTGTGAGGGGTGTTGCGAAGAGTTAGGAGTGGATTTCCGAGATACGCCCGAGGAGTCCGTTCACAAATCCTGCAGAGTCTTCCGTGCTGAGAACCGTGGCCGATTCCACCGCTTCCGAAATCGCAACGTTGTTCGGCACAGCGGGGTTGAAGAGGAGCTCCCAAATGCCAATGCGGATGATCGCTCGGTCGACAGCCGGCATCCGGTCAATGGTCCAGCCCTGCGAGTACGTCTCGATGAGTTCATCGATCTCGTCGCCATGGGCGACGACTCCCTCGACGATTTCCTTGGCGTATGGCCAGGAAGTTGCACGCTTAGGATCCGCGATCTCGCGTGTTTCTTCCGCGAGAAGCGAGGAGTTGATCGACTGCTCGCGTACGTCAGCTCCGTAAAGAATGTCGAGGGCGCGCTTGCGCGCCTTGCTACGAGCTCCCACTAGTTAACGCGGCCGAGGTAGCTGCCGTCGCGGGTGTCAACCTTGACCTTGGTTCCCTGTTCGAGGAACAACGGAACCTGAATCTGGTAGCCGGTTTCGACGGTCGCTGGCTTGGTGCCACCGGTAGAACGGTCGCCCTGCAGACCCGGCTCGGTGTAGGTGATTTCTAGCACTACTGATGCGGGCAGCTCGACGTACAGCGGGTCGCCGTTGTGCAGTGCCAGGGTCACGTTCTGGTTCTCGAGCATAAAGTTTGCTGCATCGCCGACCTGCGCCTCGGTGAGGGAGATCTGGTCGTAGTCAGACACGTTCATAAACACGTAGGCGTCGAGGTCCTTGTACAAGTACTGGAATTCGCTGCGGTCAACGGTCTCCGTCTCGATCTTTGCTCCGGCGTTGAACGTACGGTCCACAACCTTGCCGCTCATCACGTTTTTGACCTTGGTGCGCACAAACGCGCCACCCTTGCCCGGCTTGACGTGCTGGAAGTCGATGACAGTCCAGAGCTGGCCGTCCATGTTGAGAACGACGCCGTTCTTGATATCGCTGGTGGAGGCCATGCCTATTGTGTCCGTTTCGTGAAGGGTGAAATTCGAGTGCCCGTCTGTCGGAGGGCACCGTCGAGTGTACTTGGCTAGGAGGCGAGTCGCCCAATGGAGTTCAACGCCAGAACGTACGAGTCGAAGCCGAACCCGGCAATAACTCCCGTTGCTACACCGGAGATGACGCTGGTGTGACGGAATTCTTCTCGCGCGTGAGGGTTCGAAATGTGAACCTCAATAAGGATACCGCCAGCTTTGGTGACAAGGGCGGCGGCATCACGGAGCGCGTAGGAGTAGTGGGTGAACGCGGCGGGGTTCATGATCACGGGGGTGTTGGTATCAACCGCCTCGTAGAGCCAGCCGATCAGCTCGGCTTCGTCGTTCGTCTGGCGCAGGTCAATGGTGATACCGGGCGCAGCCTCCGCTTCGAGCAATGCCGTGAGCGCGGCCATGTCCTGGCTGCCGTATACATCAGGTTCGCGGCTACCGAGCCGGCCCAGGTTCGGCCCGTTCAGAACTAACACGGTCCCCATTTTTATACTCCGATTTCCGCGTAGGCGGCAAATAGCAGGGCCTCTTCTGGCCCGGTGAGGATGGAGGGTTTGCCGATGTCATCGAGCACAATGAACCGCAGCATTCCCGCGCGAGTCTTTTTGTCTCGCTGCATGGTGGCCAGCAACGTTTTCCATCGCCCAAGCGGGTAGGTGGTCGGCAGGGTGAGAGATTCGAGGATGCTGCGGTGGCGTTGCACGGCCTCGTCACTAAGTGAACCGGTTATGCGCGAGAGTTCAGCGGCGAACACCATTCCAACCGCGACGGCTGCGCCGTGACGCCAGGCGTACCGTTCGGCGTGTTCGATGGCGTGACCGAGCGTGTGACCGTAGTTGAGCGTTTCCCGCAGGCCGCTTTCTTTGAAGTCGGCGCTGACAACTCGAGCTTTCATGCCGATGGCGAGCTCAATCAGTCGGCGGAACTCGGGCGAGGTCGGATCCGTCGCTTTGTCGACATCCGCTTCGTAAATATCGAGGATTTCCGGTTCGGCGATGAACCCGGCTTTGACGATCTCGGCAGAGCCAGCGAGTATCTCGTTTTTACTGAGCGTGGTGAGTAGGTCCAGATCAACGAGCACAGCTGCGGGGGCGTAAAAGGCACCGACCAGGTTTTTTCCTTCGGCGGTGTTGATCCCGGTTTTGCCGCCGATGGCGGCGTCGACCATTCCCAGAACGGTGGTTGGGATCTGGATGAGGCGCACCCCGCGCAGCCAGGTGGCGGCAACAAATCCGGCGAGGTCGGTGGTTGCTCCCCCGCCGAGGCCGATCACAACGTCGGTGCGGGTGAAGTCGGTTTGCCCCATAACCTGCCAGCAGAAGGCTGCCACTTCAATACGTTTGGCCGCCTCGGCGTCTGGCACTTCGGCCAGGAGTACCTCGTAGCGTCCGACCAGGCTTTCGCGCAGACTCGCCGCTTGGGCGCCCAGTGTGGGGGCGTGCACGATGAGCACTTTGGTCGCCTTCGACCCAATGGTCTCAGCAAGGCCAGCCAGAAGGCCCCGCCCAATCGTGATGTCGTACGGGTCGACGCCCGTGACGGTGATGGTGGTGCTGTCGGTGGTCACTCTGAGGTCTCCTGAATCCAGCGGACGGTTTCTGCCGCGATGGTGTCGAGCGGGCGAGTTGAAGTGTCGACGGTGTGGGTTGCTAACGCCTCGTAGATGGGTAGACGCGGGGCCACCAGGGTTTGCCACGATTCAAGCCCCGCGATGAGGGGTCGTTTGTCTCCGGCAAGACGTGCTTCAACCGCCTCGGGGGTGACCGTCAGCAGCAGCACCCTGTGAGCGGCCAGTAGTTCCTGGGTGCTTGTATCAAGCACGGCACCACCACCGAGGGCAACAACGGCGCGTTCGCTCAAAGCGGCGGCAACGGTGTCGCGTTCCAACTCCCGAAAGTGGGCTTCCCCGTGCTGGGCGAAAATGGTGGCAATGGCACCGTGGTTCGCCACAATCCGTTTGTCGGTGTCGATAAACGGAACGTCGAGCAGCTTCGCGATCCGCTTGCCCAGACGTGTTTTACCGGCAGCGGGCGGACCGATCAACACAACGACGGGACGCTGCTCAGTCACCGTAAGTGGCTCGGGCCGTCTTCTGGCTGGCAGGGATGGCCTCGAGGTATCCGCGGAGGTTCCGGGCGGTTTCTTCAACGGAGTCTCCCCCGAACTTCTCGAGGACGGAGTTCGCGAGCACCAAAGCCACCATGGCCTCAGCAACAACCCCGGATGCCGGCACTGCACACACGTCCGACCGCTGGTGGTGCGCTGAGGCGGCTTCCCCGGTTGCAACGTCGATGGTGCGTAAAGCGTGGGGCACTGTGGCGATGGGCTTCATCCCGGCACGCACTCGCAGTACCGTTCCCGTACTCATCCCGCCTTCGGTGCCGCCCGCTTTGTCGCTGAGACGCGATATTTCGTCACCGGAGTGCACAAGTTCGTCGTGCGCCTGCGATCCCCGCCGTGTTGTGGTCAGAAAACCGTCTCCGACCTCGACCCCCTTGATGGCTTGAATGCCCATCAGCGCTGCTGCCAGTTGGGAATCGAGTCGACGGTCCCAGTGCACATAAGATCCAAGCCCCGGTGGAACACCATAGGCAAGCACTTCAACAACACCGCCGAGGGTGTCGCCGTCAGTTTGAGCCTGATCAACTTCACCAACCATGAGGGCGGATGTCTCCGCGTCGAAGCAGCGCAACGGATCGGCGTCGAGCGCATCAACGTCAGCGGGGGTGGGAAGGATGGAGCCTTCTGGCACCCGAACGGTGCCAATAGACAGGGTGTGGCTGACGAGGGTGATCCCCACTTCAGCGAGGAACGCGCGGGCAACAGCACCGAGCGCAACGCGGGCTGCGGTCTCCCGTGCGCTGGCACGTTCAAGTACGTTGCGGGCCTCGTCAAACCCGTACTTTTGCATACCAACCAGATCAGCGTGTCCGGGGCGAGGGCGGGTCAGGGGGGCGCCCCGTCCCTTAGGCAGGGACTCAATGTCGACCGGCGACGCGCTCATCACATCAACCCAACGGTGCCATTCGGTGTTACCAACGCGCAGCGCTACCGGGCTCCCCATGGTAAGTCCGAATCGAACACCACCCGAGATGGTGAGTTCGTCTTCTTCAAACTTCATGCGCGCGCCACGGCCGTAGCCAAGTTTGCGTCGCGCGAGATCAGCACGGATGCCGTCAATGCTTACGGGCACGCCCGCGGGCATCCCCTCGATAATGGCCACCAATTCGGGGCCGTGGGATTCACCTGCGGTCAACCAACGAAGCATATACAGAATCCTCCCACATGGCTCACGGTGTAACGGCCGCCCGCATTGCCTCAAGGACACCGGTCTCGTTGGGTAGCGGCGTGTCACTCGTGCTGCCGGTGAACAGTCTCACCTGCGCGAGAGCCTGGTAAATCAACATCTCCAGTCCCGAGATAACCCGGCCGCCGTCGTTCATCCACCGTGCGGCAAGGGCACTGGGCCACGGGTCGTATGCAACATCAAACAGGGTGGTGTCCGTTGGTGTTGTGTTGAGAAAGTCCAGGTCGAGGGGTGTACCGCCCGGGAGTGTGCTGACAATGACATCAGGGTGGGTCGTTGCGGAGTCCGGTACGGAAAGGTCGCGCACCGTGACATCCATACCCAAAGTGTCGGCCAGTTGGGCGATGCTCAGCGCTTTGAGGGGACTACGCACCGAAATAAGGGCGCGTTCAGCCCCCAGCTGGTTGGCAGCAATGAGAGCGGATGCCGCTGTCGCTCCGCCCCCGAGAATGTGCACGTACCCGATTGCGGGTACACCCGCTTCGAGGAACGCGCGGCGGATGCCGTACACATCAGTGTTGTACCCGGTCAAAGTTCGGGCAGCACCCGTACCCTCAAACACCACTGTGTTGGCACCTTCCGCAATGTCGACCAGCGGGTCACGTGCGGACAGGTACGGGAGGATGTCGCGTTTCAGAGGCATGGTGAGAGACAGTCCACGCCAGGACTCGTCGCGACTGGACAAGAACTCTCCGAGCCCCACCCCGGTCATCTCCACTGCTTGGTAGCTCCACGGCAAGCTCAGTGCCGCGTACGCGGCCGCGTGCAGCGCGGGCGACTTCGAATGTCTGATGGGCGAGCCCAGAACGGCGAGGTTTTGCTGCTTCGCCTCTGGCACAGTTAGTTGTCCCAACCGGGATGCGCGTTGTACCAGGCCTGCCATTCTTCGACGGCCACGAGATGTTCCTCGTAGGTCTCGGAGAACTTCGTTTCGCCCGTTTCACCGTTCACCAGAACCATGTACAGCCAGTTGCCGTCCGCGGGAGCAACGGCGGCAGCAATGGCGTCATCACCAGGCGCAGAGATGGGGCCGACGGGTAGCCCCTCGTTCGCGTAGGTGTTGTAGAGGTTGCTGGCATCCGCGCGTTCAGCGTCTGTGGTGTGAATTGAGGTGCCGCCGGATCCGTAGCTGACGGTGGCGTCCGATTGGAGGTTCATGCCAGCTTCGAGGCGGTTGTAGAACAGGCGAGAGACGATGAACATATCCTCGGCGCTACCAGCCTCCTTCTGGATGAGAGCGGCCATGGTGAGGATGCGGAAGCGATCCTCGTCGGCGACGCCCGCTGAATCCAGCGCCTGCGTCATACGGTCCACCATGGTCTGCAACATCTGTGTTGCGGTCACGCCTGGCTCGAAGTCGTAGGTAGCTGGGAAGAGGTAACCCTCAAGGCTCGGCGAGGACTCCGGAACACCGAGCGCAGTGTAGTTGGCGGCGACCGCCTCAAACTCGGAGACCGGAATGCCGGTTCCTTCGGAGAGCCTGTTGAGTGTCTGCGGCAGAGTGGAGCCCTCAGGGATAACCACGCGCGAGGTCACGATATTGGCAGGATCAAGCAATGCGGCAAGGGCCGACTCGGCGCTCATCTCTTGCTGAAGCTGATAACTGCCGGGAATGAATGCGGGCTGTTCCGTCTGGGAGACGAGGAGGTCGTAGAACGCGTCGAAGGTCATGGTGACACCGGCCTCGGTGAGGTTGGTGGCGATGTCGGAGCCAATTTCGCCCTCAACGATGGTGATCGTCACAGGTTCCCCGTTGCCCGTTCCCTCGTAGTCATTGGGTAGTTCGATGCCGAGGACCGAACGCACCTGGTCTTCGTACATCACCCATACGGTCGCCGCGGCGCCAGCTCCCACAACAAAGAGGCCGAGCAATACCCATAGCCAGACGAAGCGGCGTTTGCGTTTGCGCGGCTTTGTCGGCACAACTTCGCTGTCTTCGTTGAACGGCCAGCGACCTGCCGGGTCGTCTTCCGGAGGGCCGTCAAAAGCAAACGGGCTGTCTGTAGACAGCTGTCGCGGCGATTCTGCAGGCTGTTCGGGCTCGTTCACCGGTGAGCCTGCGGTGGCCTGACTCGGTCGTGTTGTCTCCGCCGCAGCGCGGGGCCGCGCAGCAGCGGCGACCTCCTCGTCACTGAGCACGGGCGGCGGCACTACCGGGCCGGTGCTGCGTTGTGGCGCTTGGGGTTCGTTCAGTTCGGGCGGGCGGCCGAAGTTCTCTTCTTGCTCGCGCGCTCTGGCTCGCGCCTCGCTTTCGCGCAACTGGCGGCGAGTGGGGTGCGCGTAGCCGGGTGGTGGCAGCGGTACCTGCGACTCGTCGGTTGGGGCGACCCGAGAAGTGGGATTCTCAGGTGCGCCGTTCACGGGAGAGTCGCGATGGGTATCGTCTGCCACGTTCTACATTCCTTCGTCCGGGTTAACGACCACGCCCGGCGGATTGCCCGCGGTGCGCTCAAAGTCGAGTGCATGCTGAGCAATTATAACGGCGGCTACCTGGTCAATTACGGAACGTGAGTTTTTGGAAGTTCTTCCGGCCGACCGAAGGGCGGCCTGCGCCGACACCGTTGAAAGGCGTTCGTCCACCATTCTCACCGGAAAACGACCCGCGCCCGCGAGGCTGAGGGCGAATGTCGACGCGTCGTCGGTGGAAGCGGTGTGGGTTCCCGCGAGGGACAGCGGCAACCCCACCAAGATCTCCATGGCGTCCAATTCCTC
>DASYMY010000374.1:0-1929 GCA_036008825.1 Glaciihabitans sp. | reverse complement strand
TTGAGACGGCGCATCATTGGCCTCATCGCCCCGCGATGAGGCCAATGTCGTTTCGCGGCCCGCCGCCCGCTTTCGAAGGTGCCATTTTGGTCGCGAAACCCCCGTCCCAGCACGCCATAGTGGCGTTGACAATCTATGGTTGGACAATGGCTGAGCAGACTTCCCCAAAACCTTCGCTAACGACCCTGATGACGGACCGGGTTGGTTGGTTGGGGCTACGTAGCATTCAGATCCTCCTGATCATCGCTTTGGCGGGAGTTGTGGTTTATGGGCTTGTGCAATTGAAGCTCGTGGTTATACCCGTTCTTATCGCTTTGATCGTCGCTGCCGCTGCCTCCCCGGTTATCAAGTGGCTTCGCCGTCGCGGCTTCTCAGCCATGCTCGCCGCCTGGACAACCCTGATCACAGGGCTGCTTATTTTCGGCGGAATTATTACGATGATTGTTTTTGCCGTGCAGGACCAGTGGGGTGACCTCGCGTCATCGGCAACAGACGGTATTGACCAGCTCCAGGAGTTCCTACTGCAGGGTCCGCTCCCAATCGAACAGGAACAGATCGACGAAGCTCGCCAGGGACTCATTGACTTTGCAACAAGCAGCCAGTTCGGTACCGGCGCCCTCGCCGGCGCCACCGTTGTGGGCGAATTAGTCACCGGAGCCGTACTCGGTGTCGTTATTCTCTTTTTCTTCCTCAAAGACGGCTCGACCATATGGAACTTCTTCCTCAGTCCCCTCCACGGCGATCGATACGACCGCGGTGTGCGGATCGGAAAGACTAGCGTTCGGGTGCTCGGCGGTTATGTTCGAGGCACAGCAACCATTGCTTTTGTCGACGCAGCGGCTATCGGAATTGGCCTCGTCGTTTTGGGCGTGCCGTTGGCCCTCCCCCTTGCTGTTCTGGTCTTTTTGGGCGCGTTCATTCCGATTGTTGGTGCAACCGCGTCAGGAATCCTTGCCGCCCTTGTCGCCCTGGTTGCCAATGGCTGGGTTGTTGCCCTTATCGTTCTCGCAATTGTGATCCTGGTCAACCAGCTTGAGGGCAACTTTCTTCAGCCGGTGGTTATGGCGCAGTCGCTCAAGCTGCACCCTCTGGTGATCTTGGTGGCGTTGACCGCCGGCACCATCCTCGGCGGAATTGTCGGCGCGATCTTGTCTGTACCGATCGCCGCAGTGGTATGGGCAATCGCAAAGGTATGGAATTCACCAGCGGATGACTCACAGGCGCGGGTTGATCGCACCGGTGCCTCGCCGGCAGCTGTCACCGCCGGCAAAGCGAAAGCGGTTTCGGGACCCTCTCGCCGGCCTGCTCGCAAGTCCCGCGCACCCAAGCAGGGCCCCACACAGGCATAAGCACACGGGCCACTGATCACTTGGTGCCGGAGTACTCGACAACGAAGCTCATCACCTCGTCCGCGACCTGCTTCCAGCCGCGGTCAATGACCAGGGAGTGACCTCGGTCGGCAAGGGAGAGAATCTCCGTCGCCGAAGGATTAATCTTCTGTCGCTCATAGGCGGCGCGCACTACCGTCCAGGGGGCGGTGTTGTCGTGCTCTCCCGCGACCAGGAGCAACGGTCCTCTCTCGGGCGACTTT
Source organism: Glaciihabitans sp. (assembly GCA_036008825.1). Lineage (GTDB taxonomy): Bacteria > Actinomycetota > Actinomycetes > Actinomycetales > Microbacteriaceae > Glaciihabitans. Next base: position 338 of record DASYMY010000374.1, on the reverse strand, counting down.
GTGTCTACTTTGTCTTCTGTCCAGGGATTGAGGTTAGCGACGGCGGCTTGAAAGAGCGGCAAACCAGCCCCAGGAACGTGGTAGCGCTCGTAAAGGTGACGAGCCTCGTCTGCTGAGAGGACGTTCGCCCAACCAAAGACAAATTGATCGAACGTCAACGCCACCGAACGCCGATAGTTTGCCGGGTTTCTCAACACGGGCGACGCTGACTTTAACGATGCCTTTGGTAGCGGCAGCACCCCGCGAAATGGAGCGGGGGCAATGGCGACCGAGGCTCGCGACAAGCCCATACCCGCAAGCTTCTGTGCAATTACTCCCCCAAAAGAGTGACCAATGAC
>DASYMY010000373.1:0-8122 GCA_036008825.1 Glaciihabitans sp. | reverse complement strand
CTGCTGGACGTAGTCGAGCATCGTCACCGGGAAGGTGCGAAACTCGCGGCTTTGCAGCAGCAGAGAGAGGGGAACGTTGTTGAACGAAGTGATAAAACTCAGCAGCGCCGCGCTGATCAGCCCGGGGCGCATCAGCGGCAGGGTGACGGTGCGGAAGGTGTGGAAGGGGGTGGCGCCGAGTCCGCGGGCGGCGTCTTCGATGCTGGTGTCGCTGAGGGCGAGGGTGGCTCCGGTGACCCGCACCGCATATGGCAGCAGAATCACCACGTGCCCGATCAGCAGGGCAATAAAGGAGTCCAACCGCAGGGTGATCATGACCTGTTGGTAGAGGGCCAGGCCAATCACCAGCTCGGGAACGATCAACGGTGAGACAAACAGCGACTGGATCACCGCTCTGCCGCGCAGGGCACTGCGGGCAATAGCCAGGGCGATCGGAACTCCCAGCGCCAGAGCGATGAAGGTGGTGAGAATGGCCAGCAGCAGGCTGGATCCGAGTGCCTCGATAAAGGGCTCGTAGGCAAGGGCCTGTTCAAACCACTGCAGCGAGAAGCCCTGGGGAGGAAACGAGAGGGTGTTGCCTGCGGTGAACGAGCTCATCACGACAAAGAGGATGGGCACGATCATCACAACGTAGCCGAGGATCGCGAGGGAGAAGAGAACCGGTTGGGACCTCATTCGATGGACCCCTTCCTGGAGGCGAGGGCGGCGGAAAGGCCGGAAACGAGGAACACCAGCACGGTCATAATCAGGGCTGTTGCCGAGGCGGCCGCCCAGTTGACGGTGACCGATGCGTAGGTGAAGAGCTGGGTGGCAAGTACCCGCTGGCCAGTACCACCGAGTAGGTACGGGGTGGTGTACGCGGTGGTTGCACCGGCAAACACCAGGGTGGCAGCCACAACGATGCCCGGCAGCGAGAGCGGAATCACGATGCTCCACAGGGTGCGGGAGCGGGTGGCGCCCAGTCCGCGGGCGGCGTCATCCAGACTGTTATCAACCTGAGCTACCGCGGAGTAGCAGGAGATGATGGCCAGCGGGAGAAACAGTTGGGTCATACCGAGGATGACCGCCAGCGGTGTGTACAGCAGTTGGGGGCCACGGTCGGCGAGCCCCAGTGCAACAATCAGCTGCCCAATCGCGCCGTTGCTGCCGAGGATCACCAACCAGCCGAAGGTACGAACAACGGTGCTGAGCAACAGCGGGAAGATGGCCAACGCCAACCAAATTCCGGCGTACCGGGACTTCGACCGGGCGAGCAGGTAGGCGATGGGAAAGCCAACGAGGATGCAGATCGCGGTCACGATAAGGCCGTAGATCAGCGTGCGACCCATGATCGTGAGGTCGTACGGATCGGTGAGCATCGCGCCGAGCCGCGCGAAGACTTCGGTGACGCCGGTGCCTGGTGGGCTGAACAGCATCATCAGGGATGGGATCAGAAATCCCAGCACCAGGACGACGGCGCCCGGCAGCAGCAGGAGCGAAGGCTTGCGGATCATTATTGTGAGCGATTCCCCGGTTGGTTGGCAGTCCAAAAATGTAACCGGTTGCACAACCGGTTGCAGCTACTCTAAGCGTGAAGTGTTTCGAACAGATTAAAAGCCAAAAGTTGCGGATACAGTGGACCGTAAAGAGGAGGGAAACTCATGGCAACGCTGGATGACGTGGCGCAGCTTGCCGGTGTTTCGAAGGCCACAGCCTCCCGTGCCCTGGCTCGCCCTGAGCTGGTGAAACCCGACACCATTCTGCGGGTACGCCAGGCCGCCGGCACCCTGGGTTTTGAACCCAGCCGCATCGCGCGCGCCCTCGCCCGCGGCCGCACGGGATTGGTCGCCATGGTGGTGCCCAACCTTGAAAACAGCTTCTTCGCGCCCATCATTGAGGGCGCCCAGCTGCAGGCCGAAGAGGCCGGCTACCACCTCACCATCACCGTGCGCGGGCTCGACTCCTCCAGCGATCAAGACGCCATGGAACGCCTCGCCGGCCAGGTTGACGGGTTCCTTCTGACCGCACCGCAAGCCCACGAAACGGTCATCCGCCGTGTTGGTGCATTAGTGCCCACCGTGCTCATTGAGCGAGAGGCCGTCGGTATTCCGTCGGTGATCGCCGACTCCCCCACCGCGTTCGCGAGTCTGGCCGCCGACTTTGTGCGCCGCGGCCACACCTCGATTGCCTACATCGGTGGGCCGGGCGGATCCTGGCCGAACCTGATGCGCACCGAAGCCATCACCGCGGCACTGGAGGGCACCGCAAACCTCACCGTGCTGGGCCCGTTCCCTCCGCTCGCCGAATCTGGGTTTGAGGTGTGCGAGGCGGTCATCAACTCCGGCGCCACCGCCGTGATTGTCTACGCAGCCCCCATTTCCCTTGGTCTGATGTTTGCACTTAAAGCGCGCGGAGTGAGCGTTCCCGACGGCATTGTTGTTAGCGGAGATGAGCGGATGTCTCGCGCCATGGCTGTTGGCGGCATCCCGAGTATCGACGTTGATGGTCTAGCCGTCGGGCGTGCCTCGATGCAGTTGCTCACCCGGCTACTTGAGAGTCCCACTCCGACGGTGGATCAGGTGCGCCTGCCCGTGCCAGTGCACTGGTCGTAACCTCCTCCAGCCCAGGCGCCCGCGATACACTTCTGGCGACAGATTGTTGACGCTGCGAGGAGTTTTGGTGGCCCATTCATATGCGTTGCACGTCAGTGTTGAGGTGCCGTGTTTGTGCTGTCGGGCGGTGCAGCCTTTTCGGTTCACCTCCCCATCTGATCAGGTCGTCTGCGCATTTTGCCTCAACCATTTGGGAGCGACAAAAGCTGAACGCCGCGACACCGATCACATTGCGATGTGGGCTGAACTGTTCGCGGACGAGGTCGACGCTCATCAAGCATTTGCGGCCGATACCCGCGAAACGATCGAGGCCAACGAGACACATATACGCGAGCTCACCGCCCGAGTGACCGAGCTCACCAACACCATCGCGTCGGAGTTTGCGCAGTCCCCCTCCAGCGAGACCCGGGCGATGCTCGATTCCGAAGTGGTCAAACGGGCTGACCGTGCCACCACTCTGGTGAATCGTCGTCTCGACCGGGCCATGGCGGTCATCTGGCACCTTGACCGGCTTCACCACGACGACGAAACCCGCCCAGGAACCTGCGTCTGTGGCATCGCAAGCGCCCGCTGCGCCGAGCAGAAGATGATCAGTGTGGAGCGGTCAGAACTGCTCTCCTGGGAGCGCAAAAATATCGCCCTTCACCAGCACGGCGAACGGCACGCTCTACCGAGCGATCATCCCGCTCTGGGATAGTCACACCGACCAATTCGTTACCTGAGAGTTTCACTCGTTCTGTCCTCATTTTGGGGGACAACAGGTTAGGGTAGGTAATTCACGCCCGCGCTCGACGAAATGATTCCCATGCTGCAAGAACAGGCCACTGAACTGGCCCTTCTCTTCTTGCTGCTGAGCAGCATTGTGCTGCTGATCTCGACAGTGTGGCGGTATGAAGGTCGACGAGATCCCGCGCTGCCAGCGGAGGACGATCGCGCCATTCCTCAGGTAGATCAGCTGAGCGAGCACGTCTCCGACGACGTGGCTCATGCGTATACGAATTGGCGCAACACGCTGAAAGAAATCGAGTCTGACATCGAGGCCATTGATGCACGCTCAGTCACGCGACGCCCGTAAGGCACCGCGCGATTAGTAGTGGTGCGCCTGCGGCTTAGGGCGCACTTTGGGTGCAACCACGATGCGGCGCACGGTTTTGCGTAAGCGACGTTCGAACGCCCACAGCCCGGCTCCGGCGATCAACCCTGCCAGCACCGCGACGGCCGCTACCAACACCGCGCCGGCAACATCGGAGCCGATGCCATCCGCCAGGTGAAGCACAAGAGCACACACCGCCGCGACAATCGCTGCCGTGCCCAACCCGGCGATGAACGCCCGAATACGCGGCGAGCATTGTGCCCGGTTATCGAAAACGGTCAGCGCAATACTGGCGCCGATGCCAGCCGTAATAGCCACACCCGCTCCAACGAGAGCTCCGGCGAGGCAGGCATAGAGGACGTAGTCCCACGAGCCGCTCATGATGGAGCTGACCAGAGCGGATGTCACGCCAAGCGCCACCCCGAAAACGGTCCCGGAGATCAAAAAACCCAGCGTGGCAAGCACGGTGGATCCGGGGGCGACAACGCGAGGTGACTTGCTCATAGCACCAGCATGGCCGAAACTCGACTGACTCGGTAACCGCACCGCTTAGACGACCGTGAATTGATTCTCTTTTCGGTGAATCACGGGCGAGCTAGCGCGAGCCAGCGGAGCGTTCCGCTGCTCTTGCGGATGCCGCAACTTCGGCGACATGAATACTGCGATCAACGATGCCCGCGGCCACCTTTCGCAGGGTGAGTTGATGGCTGCGGGCATAGGACCGCAGCGCATGGAACGACTCGTCCATGTCCGAATCAAATGCCGCAGACAACACCCCCTTGGCCTGTTCGATGAGTACGCGGCTATCAAGCGCCCAGTACAGCTGATCACCAACCACACCCCGCTCCCGACTGAGTCTCTCCTGAAGGATGCCGATGGTCGCGACATCGGCGAGCGCTTGGGCGGCCGCAAGATCTCGATCATTCAACTTGCCTGGAGAGGTGCGCATCAAATTCATAGTGCCAATAATCTCGCCCCGCAGCCGCAGCGGAATAGACGCAAGAGAGTGGAAACCTTGGCGCAGCGCTTCCTCACGAAACTGTGACCACTCGGCTCCCGATTCACCGACATCGGGCACAATAACGGCAGCGCCCGTAGTGAAAGCCTGCACGCAGGGTCCGGCCCCGGCATCGAGTTGCATAAACTCAACGAGCTCGGCTTTTTCGCTCGTGGAAACGACAACGTGCAATTCGTTGGTGCCGTCGACGATCATGATTCCGCCGGCCTGAGCGTCAAAGAGATCGACGCTTTCTCTAACCAGGGTGTTGAGCAGCTCGATGACGTCATAGTCGTGCGTGAGCGTGTCGGCAAGCAGCACAAACGCGCGATTGAGTTGCGCTTCCCGCGATGCTTTCGACATACAGTGCCCCTGTCGTTACTGCACACTCTGTGCTTTACTGCAGTGGGTCGATAGTTCAGCACAGTCTGTGCTGCTTATGGATGATCGTCCAGTAGGTGCTTAAAATTCAGACGGCGGCATACGACGTCGTTGGCGATAACGTGGACGGGAACGTCAATCGCAAACGCGTGGGCTCGTAGTCGCATGAATGCTTCCGTTGCGGTGATCCCTAACTGGTAAGAGATCATTCCCGCCGCCTGATGCACCTCCCTACGCAGTTCAGGCGCGAACTCTGTACTTAATCCGTGATCCTCAAGGGCCGACCTCGTTGCGTAGGTCACAGCAGGGATGGTGATGGTACGCGCCATGCGTGCCGCCTTCGCCACTGAATCGGCCCCCAACGATCCTGGAGTTTCTCGATACAGCTCGACAACACCCACCGAGATTGCGCCAAGCGTTAGCGGAAAAACGAATACCGCGCCGATACTCCGATGCACAAGGGCGCCCGCGAGCACCGGCCATCGGGTAGTGGCCTCCTTGGGAAGGTCGTTCACCACTATCAGTGCTCCCGAGCGAGTGGCATCCCACCGTGGACCCTCGCCGAGATCGAACTGAAGCTCATCCAGCTGTGACGCGATTGTGTCGCTCGCCCACAATGTCGACTGAGCTTCTTTCTCGCCCACCGCACAGACTGACCCACCAGAGATGGGAAGCTCACCAACCAGCCTGTCGCAGAGAGCGACAAATTCAGCATCAGCGGATGCCGCACTCTCTCCGGTGTTGGTCTCGTTCGTTGGCATACGAACCTCCCACTAGGCGTATGCACGAGTCTGCTCTTTTTTTGACTCGCCCTCTACCCCGGTGCGCCATGCCCGTAACATCAGGGGGTGACCTCTCCCCTGAACCCGCAACCGCCCGCCGAGTTTGATGCTCTCGGAAGCGAAGCATTCGTTTCTCTCACCACATTTCGGCGAACGGGCGAGCCCGTTTCTACCCCGGTGTGGATTGCGCGCGACGGCGAATTTCTTGTTGTCACAACACCCGAAGAAAGCGGCAAGGTCAAGCGCCTCCGCAACAACAGCCGAGTCGAGCTCCGGCCGTGCAACCGTATGGGCAAAGTGGACGACGACGCAGTCACCGTGGAGGCAGACGCGAGCATTCTGGCCGACGAGGCATCGGTGGCACGCCTCACCCGTCTTATCCGGGCGAAGTATCGCCTCGAGTATTACCTCATCACCTTTATCGAGCGGGTAGTGGCCCGGCGCACCAAGCCCAGGGTCATTCTCAGAATCTCTCGCACCAACTAACCGGCGGGAAGCGGCTCCACCATAACGGTGGTGGCCTCGAACAATCCGCGAGCGTCTCGCACCGTCAGCTGGTCAGGAATGGTCAGCTCCTCCGGAAATCTGGTTACCGAGGCGGTCGGCACAAAGTCCATGGTGCATGCCAGTTCTTCCGGCGGCGTTTCTTCCTGGCCTTCGCTGGTGATTTCAAACACCACGGTAATTTCCCCTGTATCAGTGGCGCCATAGCTGAGGGGGACCATGGGGCAACTTGAACTGCCCTGCGTCACAAAATGGATGACGGTTGCGTCATCGAGATCCGCGAAAGCCCATACCCAGGTGGCGGCCTCGGGATCCTCCGGCAGGCTCTCAACTCCCGACGGAAAGTCGCGGTAAGACTCGACCACCGTGAGCGGACCCGACGAAGCGAACTCGCCTGAAGCGCTCTCATTCGGCGAGGGTGTCGACGTCGAAGGATCGCCTTCCCCGCCTGCGCCCACGTCGCTCGTACCGGCACAGCCAGCGAGGATCGCCACCCCGAAGAGTGCCCCAATCAAACCGGCTACTGGTTTTGCGAACATCGTGCGGGCCCCTCCCTTGTGCCTCGCTGGCACAGCAACGTTCCTACCAGTAGGGCAGGGATCGCTGATCAAAGCAACCCCGGGGCTCCGACCTACTACTACTGCTAGCTAGCGCGCAAAAATTCGGTGATGTCGATGGGCTCGGTTGCCGCAAGTTCGAGGGTGCTGGTGGAGGTGGGCGGTGCTGTGTAGTCGTTCATCTGATGCCGTTCTTTCCCGTTGGGCCCGAGGGCTGCGGTGACTTATTACTAGACGAACTAACCATAAGACGAACGAATCATTTCTTCAACACGCCCACATTTCGGCTGGCTCATGGCCAACTCTCGGCGTGCGCCAGCTAGGGAAGAGAGCTCAGGTCGCAGAGAGAGGGCGATCGATGCCGTCGACGGCCGCGGTCATTGAGGTGAGAAACTCCCGGATGACGTCGGCGTCCTTCGGTGCCAGCGCGCGGGCCGTTTCCATCATGCGGCCGTGCATCGCGCCGAGGGTGTGTCGCACTTCTTCGTCGGATCCTGGGGTGGCGGTAATGAGATTGGTGCGCCGATTGGTGGGGTGCGGGGTGCGCTGCACGTGTCCACTCTTGGTCAACCGGTCGAGCAGAGCGGTAACCGACGCTGAGGTCATACCGAGGTGGTCGCCGAGGTCTCGCCCAGATACCGCTCGTCCCTCACCCTGGGCTTTGAGCAAATAACGCAGAGCCTGGAGGTCCGTCGCGCCCATCCGCATCGATTCGCCCGTGCGACGACGCATGGCCTCTTCGGCGGACCGATAGTCGAGAAGCACACTCAACAGTTCGACCACATGCGGCGCGGGGACTTCGCTCGGCCCCGCATGTTCTGGCCGGTGAGAGTTGCTATTCACGTGTGAATCCTAGAACCTTCTGGCCGCGGCAAAAAGTAGAAACAGTGTCAGAAGTCTCAGTCGAGGATGGGTGTGGGCTCAACCGCGACATCCGCATCGATTTCATCGACCGCGGACTGCATTTGACGAAGGAAGTCGACCACAACACGAGCATCTGCGGGAGCGAGGTGGCTAGCCACTTCAAGCATCCGCTCCGGAACTTCGCCGAGGGCGGCACGAACTTCGGCGTCACTGGTCTCGGTGGGCACAATGATCAGCGCGCGACGGTCGAAGGGGCTGTTCTGTCGGCGCACCTTGCCACTGCGCTCGAGCCGGTCAATCAGGACGGTGGTTGATGCACTGGAAATACCCAAGTAGCTCGTGAGTTCCTTGGG
>DASYMY010000372.1:0-3087 GCA_036008825.1 Glaciihabitans sp. | reverse complement strand
GAGGTGGATGGCAAAGAACTCGGCAATGCGGTCACGCATATCGGCGTCGAGCATGGCGATGGAATGCGAACTGCCCTCAACGGTGACAAATTCTGTCTCCACCGAATGCTCCCGCAGCTCCTCAACAAAAGCTTCCGACTGTTCCACCGGAATGCGCTCGTCGATGGAGTGGCCCACAAAAAAGGGTGGGTCGGTGTCATCCACCTGGTAGAGCGGGGATGCCGCGCGCGCTGTTGGGCAGACGGCCAGGCTGGCGCAGCCGAGGTAGTCCAATTGCACCTGTTCGAAGTCGTCGCTGAGACCTCCCAGCTTTCGGCCATCGTCGGTCAGATCAACCGGGCCGCTGAGTTCGGCGACCGCGGCAACGCGGGCGCCTGAGGCAAGGTCTCCTGCCCCTTCCGTGCCGAGAAGCGCCGCCAGGTTGCCGCCCGCTGAGCCGCCGAACGCTCCCACCAGATCGGGGTTGAGGTTATATTTTTTGACCTGAGCGCCCTCCCGCAACCAGCGCACCGCGGCCTGCACATCGTCGATTCCGGCCGGGAAGACGGATTCGGGCGCAAGTCGGTATCCCACCGAGACCGCAACATAGCCTTCGTCAGCCAACCACTGGCAGACACTGCGCCAGTTGATGTTCGACTTATCGCCTCGTGCCCAACTGCCGCCGTGAATGGACACCACGGAGGCGCGGGGCTTGAGCGCTGCGGCATCCGCTTCATTGGTATTGGGTAAACACACGTCGAGGTACAGCGGCTGCCCATCGGCTGCCGTGCCGTATTGCACGTTCTCGACGACCTCAATATCGGGATAGTTCGCCAATTTGGGGTAGAGCTGGGCGTTGGTGGGGGTGACGGTTTGCGAGGCGCTTCCGGTGGGAGCGCAACCGGTCGCGAGCACCACAACGGTGGCAGCGAGTGCGATCAGGGTCGCCCAGCGCGCACGGGTGCGGCGCGGTGTGGTGGCGGTGTCAGCGCACATATCTCCCCGAATGCTAGTGCGCTTTTGCGGCTAATGGAGTAATGTTGTTCAGTCGGCTCAAGACAGAGGGTAATCACCCTCGTGGGTTTGTAAGTCTTAGGGGCCGGATTGCCAGCTACTCCGCTGGCATGATCACACGATTGTATGTGACGGCCCCGGTCAAAGATCGCCCGGGTTCAGTAGTGCGCAGCGCATTTGTAGCTGGATCGCATTCTCATGCACTGAATTAATAACCCGGAAAGAACTATGTCTGAATACAACAAATCTGCGCCTAAACGCGATGGCGGATACTCCGCCTCGAAGGGTGCAGGTAAAACCCCCGGCTACCGTGGTAACCGTCCCACCGAGGGTGGTGCAGGCGCAGGCAAGCAGCGCTGGACCTCCTCCGACCGCCCCGCCCGTACCGGTGCCGGTGCTGGTGGAAGCGACCGCAAGCCGTTCCGCGGCCGCGACTCCGATGGCCGCCCCGCAGCCACCGACCGTCGCCCCAACTACGAACCGCGTGAGAAGCCGGCCTACCAGCCCCGTGGCGAGCGCCCCGCAACCGGTGACCGCAACGCACGCACCTCATACAACGACCGTCCCGCCCGTGGCGAGCGTCCCTCGTACGGTGAGCGTCCGGCGCGTCCCGCATACGGTGACCGCACCGAGCGTCCCTCCTACGGCGACCGCAATGCGCGTACCGAGCGTCCGTCCTACGGCGACCGTCCGGCCCGTGGCGAGCGTCCCTCGTACGGCGACCGTCCCGACCGTGGTGGTCGTGGCGAGCGCCCCTCGTACGGTGACCGTCCGGCTCGCACTGAGCGTCCCGCATACGGTGAGCGCACCGAGCGTCCGTCCTACGGCGACCGTCCCGCCCGCACCGAGCGTCCCGCATACGGAGACCGCCCGGCAACAGGCGACCGCAACCCGCGTACCTCGTACAACGACCGCCCGGCTCGCACCGAGCGTCCGTCGTATGGCGACCGCCCCGATCGTGGTGCCCGCACCGAGCGTCCCTCCTACGACCGCGCTGACCGCCCGGCCCGTACCGAGCGTCCCTCCTACGGCGACCGCCCCGAGCGTGGTGCTCGCACCGAGCGTCCCGCATACGGTGACCGTCCGGCCCGCCGCGACTTCAACGACCGCTCCAGCGCCGAGCGTCCGGAACGTCGCAACAGCGACTTCTACCCGGCCCGCGAAGCTGGCCAGTCCTTCACCCCGCAGGATGACGTTGTTCTTGAGCGTCTCGAAGCGGAAGCCATCCAGGCAGTTGACGTCGAAGGTGTGACCTTTGGTGACCTCGGTCTTGGCGCCAACATTGTTCGCCAGCTTGGCGAAATGGGAGCCCCGAGCCCCTTCCCGATCCAGGCAGCAACCATCCCCGACGTTCTCGCCGGCAAGGATGTTCTGGGCCGCGGAAAAACGGGCTCAGGTAAAACCATCGCCTTCGGTGCCCCCCTCGTGGAGCGTCTGATGGAGAACAACGGTGGCAAGGACCGTCAGATGGGCCGCAAGCCCCGCGCGCTGATCCTCGCCCCCACCCGCGAGCTGGCGCTGCAGATCGACCGCACCATTCAGCCCATCGCCCGCAGCGTTGGCCTCTTCACCACCCAGATTTACGGCGGAGTTCCCCAGTACAAGCAGGTCAGCGCACTCCAGCGTGGTGTCGACATCATTGTCGGAACCCCCGGACGTATCGAAGACTTGATCGAACAGGGCAAGCTCGACCTCAGCCAGGTTGTTGTGACCGTCCTCGACGAGGCCGACCACATGTGCGACCTCGGCTTCCTGGAGCCGGTGCAGCGCATCCTCAAGGAGACCAAGGCTGACAGCCAGCGTCTGCTCTTCTCGGCAACTCTCGACAAGGGTGTCGCCACCCTGGTCAAGCAGTTCCTGAAGAACCCGGCCGTCCACGAGGTTGCCGGTGAAGACCAGGCCTCCTCCACGATCGACCACCGTGTTCTGCTCATTGAGCAGCGCGACAAGACCCGCATCATCGAGGAGCTCGCCTCGGGCACCAACGGCAAAACCCTGATCTTCGCTCGCACCCGTGCGTTCGCTGAGCAGCTTGCCGACCAGCTTGAGGACGCCGGCATCGGCGCCACCAGCCTGCACGGTGACCTCAACCAG
>DASYMY010000371.1:0-7340 GCA_036008825.1 Glaciihabitans sp. | reverse complement strand
ACTCCCCCACCAACGTTGTTCATCAACACGGCGGGCACCTCCCAGAACGCGTGGCGTTCCTCGAGGAGTTCGTCCATCCACTCCACGTCAAATGCCAGCGGCAGATTGGACTGGCGGTAGGCGATGAGGGCGCCAAGACCGGCGACAAGTCCCACGGCGATCGCGCCGCTGATCAAAGGCCAGCGGCGGCTGACTTTCGCCGCTTCTTGTTCGGTGTCTGGTTCGGCAGCGGCGGCAGCAGCGGTGGTGCGGTCGGTTGTGGGGTCCGGCGTGTTCATCCCCCAACGTTAAGGGGCGTAAGTTCACTCGCTCGACCATGACGCACCCCTTGTGGGTGCGTCATGGATGAGGTATCAGCGCTCCGTGTAGTCGCCGCGAGCCCGGGCGCTTAGGAAGACAGCGCTGGCACCGTACGCGGGCGCACCAGCAGCCAGAGTGTGGTGATCGACACGATGGCCGTTGCTGCCATCACCGAGCCCATCGGCACGGCGTTGGCGACTCCCAGCACACCCACGATGGGCGAGATGATTCCGGCCAAACCGAAGTTCATTGCACCCAAAACGGATGCCGCGGTTGCAGCCTCCTTGCCGTGACTGGCCAGCGCGAGCACCTGCACACAGGGGAAAGACAAACCACAGGCGAAGATAAAGAACCAGAGTGGGATGAGGATGCCCACGAGCCCCACGTTGAGGGAGTCGAGCAGCACGATGGTCAGCGAAGACAGCAGCAGGATCAAGGTGGAGACACCCAAAATCCACTGCGGTCCCAGAATCCGGGTCACGCGGGAGCTGACCTGCACTCCAACGACAACACCAATCGAGTTCACGGCGAAGAGCACACCGTACTCCTGCGCGTTGAAGCCGTAGACGTCCTGAAACAGGAACGACGAGGATGAGAGGTAGGCGAACAGACCGGAGAAGGTCATACCGCCGATGATGGCAACACCAACAAAGATTCGGTCGGTGAACAACGCCCGGTAGCGGGATGCCACAGTGGATCGGGCCGGGTCGGCGCGGCGCTCAGCCGGCAGCGTCTCGACGATGAAGAAAATCGACGCCGTGAGCACCAAGATGCCGTACGCGGCGAGGAAGTAAAAAATTCCGCGCCAGTCCAGCACCAGCAAAAGCTGCGACCCAATGACGGGTGCCGCGATCGGGGCGAGTCCGCTAACCAGCGCCAGGCGGGACAGCATACGCACCAGGGGCTGACCGCCGAAGAGGTCACGCACCATGGCCATGGCCACAACACTGCCGGCGGCGGTACCAACACCCTGCAGGATACGGAACAGAGTGAGCACGGTGATGTCGGGCGCGAGCGCGACGCCGAAGCTCGCCACAATGTGCACGCTAGTGGCAATGATCAGAGGCATCCGCCGGCCAACTTTGTCACTCCACGGGCCCACAAGAAGTTGACCAACCGCAAACCCAATGGTGGTGGCGGTGAGGGTGAGCTGGATGACGGCACTGGTGACGTTCAGCTCCTCCTGCAGGACCGGGAACGCCGGCAGGTACAGGTCGATGGTAAACGGGCCCAAAGCGGTCAGCGCCCCCAAAACGAGGATGTAGACGAGCTTTTGACGTTTGGAGAGGGAGTCTCCGGGGTGGACGATGGTGGTCACGAAAGCAGGGTGTCCTTGCAAAAAGAGAGGGCGTGAGCGTGCTCGGCGGAATGGTGTGTTCCGGGAAGCGCTGTGGGGAGCGGGCGGCTGCTCTGTATCGAGGGGCCCACCCAAATACTATCGAACGCGTGTCGAGTTGCGCAGGTAGTTTGCGCAAAAATGCGTTGCGAGCGCGTTAACTCTTGCCAGGTGCAGCGGCGGTGGACGGTGTTCTGCCGGACGGTGGTTAGAACGTGGACGGGTCGGAGAGCACGCTCTCGAAGGCAAGCTCGGCCGCGCCGATCATCAGCAGGTTGGTGCCCAGTTCCGCGCGGGCAATACGCACGCTGTCCCGCGAGGACGGCAGTGACTGTGCGGCGACCCGCTGGTCGAGTTGCTCCCCCGCAACCGTGTGCAGGGCGCCGAGGAACCCACCCAGAATGATCAGTTGAGGGTTGAGGGTGTTGATCGCGTTGCGCAGGGTGATCGACAGGGACTCCAGCTGGCGGTTAATTTCAGCGAGCACGGCGTCGGATTGTGCCGCCTGCAGGGCGTTCTCGAGATCGTCGGCATCGAGGGCGGTTAGCCCGACCACCGAAAGCAGGGTGGAGCGGCGCACCTCCGTTTCGAGGCATCCGATTGCTCCGCAATGGCAGACCACGCCCGCGGAGTTCACCAGGGTGTGGCCGAATTCGCCCGCATAACCGGAGACTCCGCGCAATGGTGCCCCGCCAACGATGGCACCGCCGCCGATGCCGCTGGCGCCGCCGTTGAGGTAAACCACATCGGTGAGGCCCTTGCCCGCACCAAAAATACTTTCGGCGAGAGTACCCAGTCGCGCGTCATTGGCGGCAACAACAGAGAACCCCGTGGCCTCCTCGAGCATCTCGGCGAGGGGCTCATCTACCCAACCAAGGTGAGGTGCCAGGCGCACAAGTCCATCATGGGAGCGGACGAGTCCTGGCATGGCAACCCCGATACCCACCGCGCGGTTGGTGAGATCAAACTCGTCGCGGAGTCCGTCGATGATGCTGGCACTAATTGCGACAGCTTCGACGGCGGTGGGGACGTGGTCAAGCGGCGAGCGCACACGGTGCAGAACAACCCCGCCGAGGCCAACGATGCCCACCGTGATGGAGTCGATTTCGGGGTTGATGGCGATGGCGACGGCGCGGGGGCCTGGGCTCACGATTGGTGAGGGGCGACCCACCTGATTGCGCGAGTCGGGGTCGCTCTCGACGACCAGCTCTCTCTCAACCAGCTCCCCCACCAAGGCAGCAATGGTGGAGCGATTTAGCCCCGTCTGTTTGGTCAGCTGGGACCGGGAGATGCCAGCAGTATTGTGCACCAGGCGCAGCAGGATGGAGAGGTTGTGGCGCCGGACGGAGTCGTTACTGTTGCCGAGCCCTCCTGCCCGTGCTGGTGTCAGGGTCATCGTCTCACCTCACCGGGAATCTGCCGTGTGCGGATCAGTTCGGTGAGCCAGTGCCCGCTGTCTTTGATCGTGCGCTCGAGGCTGGTGTAGTCCACGTGCACAATGCCAAAGCGTCTTTCGTAGCCAAACGCCCACTCGAAGTTATCTAGCAATGACCACACGAGATAGCCGCGCAGGTCAACCCCACGGGCCATCGCGCGGTGCGCCGCAACAAAGTGGCGGTGCAGGTAGTCGATCCGTTGGGTGTCACGCACCCGGCCGTCGATCACGGTGTCGGCGAACGCGGCACCGTTTTCGGTGATCATCAGCGGGGTGGTGGGGAATTGCGTGTGCAGATCAACAAGGAGTTCTTCGAAGGCGTCTGGGGCAATGTTCCAGCCCATCTGGGTGAAGGGCCCGGCCTCAGTCACAAACTCGACGGAGGTGCTGCCCGGGTATTGCGATGCAGGAATGATCGGTCGGCCGAGTACATCGCGAGGGGTGGCGCTCTCGGCGCGCATCCGCACGGTTGCGGTGGTGTAGTAGTTCACACCCAACACATCGATGGGCTGCTGGATCAGCTCGAGGTCGCCGGGCAGAACAAACGACCAGTCGGTGATCTCGGCGGTGTCGTCGAGCAGATCCTGCGGGTAGGCGCCGCGCAATAGCGGTCCGGTGAAGGCTCGGTTGGCGACCGCATCAATGCGCCGCATGGCCTCCTCTTCTCCGGCTCCCCCACCGCGGAGCGCGGTGAAGTTGAGGGTGATTGACACGGCGGCGTTGTTGCTGATGGAGCGGCGCAGCTCGGTGACCGCCAACCCGTGGGCCAGGTTGAGGTGGTGCACCGCGGTGAGGGCAGCCAGCGGATTGGTGACGCCGGGAGCGTGGTGGCCGGAGCCGTAGCCAAGGTAGGCGGAGCACCACGGTTCGTTGAGGGTAGTCCACATGTGCACCCGATCGCCGAGGGCATCGGCAACCAGGGAGGCGTACTCGGCGAACCGGTAGGCGGTGTCGCGGTTGGTCCAGCCGCCCTTATCTTGCAGGGCTTGCGGCAGATCCCAGTGGTAGAGGGTGGCGATGGGTTTGATGCCGCGGGCGAGCAGGCCGTCTACCAGGCGGTTGTAGAAGCCAAGACCGGCGGCGTTGACTTTGCCGGAGCCGGTCGGTTGAATGCGCGGCCAGGAGATGGAGAACCGGTAGGCCTCCAACTCCATGGCGACCATCAGGTCAAGGTCTGCCTCGAGCCGGTGGTAGTGGTCGTCGGCAATTTCGCCGGTGTCGCCGCCCAGGGTTTTGCCCGGCGTGTGGCTGAAGGTGTCCCAAATGGAGGGTCCGCGGCCGTCCTCGTGGGCGGCTCCTTCAATCTGGTAGGCCGCCGTTGCGGCGCCGATCAGAAAATCAGAGGTGAACCTCAGTCCGCTGTCGCGGTAGTCATTCTCGTTGGTGCTCACCGGGGTCCTCACATGTTCTTGGCGCTGGGCACAGCGTCTGCCGCGGCCAGCTTCGCCTCTTGGATGCTAACCAATCGGCGAGGCCCCCGCGCACGTCGGCGCCCAACTCCGAGACATCCGCGCTCGTGAAAGCGTGCCGTGAAATATGGCGACGCTCAGCTTCTGGCGCGCTCGACCGCTCTCGTCACCGCAGCAATGGACTGCTCGACATCCGTGGCATCCGTCGACCAATTGCTAACCGAGATGCGCAAAACATCCTGGCCACGCCACCGGGAACCCGACATCCACACCTGGCCGTCATCAATGAGATTGCGGATGACTCGGCGCGTCAGGTCATCCGCTCCGAAACTGACGCACACCTGGGTGAAAACAACGTCGTTGACGATGTGAGCGCCGGGAATACGGGAGAGCCCCTCTGCGAGAGTGCGGGCGTTGAGGGCAAGGTTTTCGACCAGTTCGATCACTCCCCACCTTCCCAGGGAACGCAGCGCTGCCCACACCGGCACTCCGCGGGCACGGCGTGACATCTCGGGGACACGCTCAAATGGATCGGCTGGGCCTTGGTCGTCTTGGATGAGGTAACTGGTGTGCGCGCCAAACGCATCGCGGAGCAGTTGTGGGTCGGCGACGATCGCAATGCCGCAGTCGTAGGGAGTGTTGAGTGTTTTGTGGGCGTCCGTGGCCCAGGAGTCCGCGTGCTCGAATCCCGCCAGCGGGTCCGACAGGAGCGGACTAACGGCCGCCCACAGCCCAAATGCACCATCAACGTGCACCCACGCTCCGTGACCGTGGGCGAGCTCGATACATTCGCGCATGGGGTCAAACGCCCCCGAATGCAGATTGCCGGCCTGCAAACACACGATGCAGGGTCCGTCTACCTGGTCAAGAGCTTCGGCGAGCGCGCTGGGGACGATGCGTCCCTGGTCGTCGACAGCAACCGTCACCGGGGCGCCCAAACCGAGGTAGCGCAGAGCAAAGTCCACCGCGAGGTGACGGTCTTCTCCCGCGAGCACGGTGATGCGGGGAGAGCCGCTGAGCCCATCGCGGTGCAGGTCCCAGCCCATACGGTCAAGAACGTGTTTGCGGCCGGCGGCGATACCCACAAAGTTCGCCATGGTGCCGCCTGTGGTGAAACCGACTCCGCAGGTGGCGGGCAGCCCCAGTAGGTCAAGAATCCAGACCGCAGCGGCCTCTTCCGCCGCGGCCGCTGCAGGGGTGGCGTAACGCATCCCCGCGTTTTGGTCCCAGGCGCTGACCATCCAGTCTGCGGCGAGCGCTGCCGGCAGTGTGCCACCGATGACCCAACCAAAAAATCGGCCCGATGGCATAGCCATTAGTCCCGGCTCGGAAATACGCGCAAGTTCGTCAACGACTTCGGCAGGATCGGTTGGCTTGTCCGGCAAAGGGAAAGAAAAACTTTTGGCGATCTCGGTGATCCCTACCCGCGGGGCAACCGGCCGCGAGGGTACAGACGCGAGCCACTCCAACGAGTGTTCCCGCGCCTTATCCAACGACTTCCGGTATGCGTCCGGTGATGCAGGCACCCCTCAACGCTAGCCACGCTGACCACCTCCCCAACACCCCTTGAGCAAGCATTTTTTGAGTGACACATGCTGTGATTAAGCCTCACGGTGGTATATGTTGGGAGCGTCAACAATTTCACCAACGACGCTGATCCAGGAGCACTCATGGCCCTCACCCCTACCCGCGACGACAAATTTTCCTTCGGCCTGTGGACCGTCGGGTACAACGGAGCTGACCCGTTTGGTGGGCCCACCCGTGCGCACCTCGACACCGTCCACGCGGTGGAAAAGCTCTCAGAGCTCGGCGCCTACGGTCTGACCTTCCACGACGACGACCTGTTCGCTTTCGGCTCCACCGACGCGGAACGCCAGACCGAGATTGACCGCCTGAAGAAGGTGCTCGACTCCACCGGCATGATCGTGCCCATGGTCACCACCAACTTGTTCAGCGCGCCCGTGTTCAAAGACGGTGGCTTCACCTCCAACGACCGTGGTGTGCGTCGTTTCGCACTCCGCAAGGTTCTTCGCAACCTTGACCTCGCTGCTGAGCTCGGTGCTAAGACCTTCGTAATGTGGGGTGGCCGCGAAGGAGCGGAATACGACTCCGCTAAGGACATCCGCCAGGCACTGGAGCGCTACCGCGAAGCCGTCAACCTGCTCGGCGACTACGTCACCGACAAGGGTTACGACATCCGCTTCGCAATCGAGCCCAAGCCCAACGAGCCCCGCGGCGACATCCTGCTGCCGACCCTCGGCCACGCTCTCGCGTTCATCGAGACCCTCGACCGCCCCGAACTGGTCGGCGTAAACCCCGAGGTTGGCCACGAGCAGATGGCAGGGCTGAACTTCGCCGCCGGCATCGCTCAGGCGTTGTACCAGGGCAAGTTGTTCCACATTGACCTCAACGGTCAGCGCGGCATCAAGTACGACCAGGACCTTGTGTTCGGTCACGGTGATCTGCACAACGCTTTCGCGCTGGTTGACCTCCTTGAAAACGGTGGCCCTGCTGGTGGCCAGTCCTACGAAGGACCCCGCCACTTCGACTACAAGCCGTCCCGTACGGAAGACGAGAACGGTGTGTGGGACTCCGCCGCCGCCAACATGTCGACCTACCTGCTGCTGAAGGAACGCGCCGCTGCGTTCCGCGCCGACCCCGAGGTTCAGGAAGCCCTTGCGGCTGCCCGCGTCTTCGAGCTTGCCGAGACCACACTCGGTGAGGGCGAAAGCTACGACGATCTGCTCGCCGACAAGGCCTCCTACGAGGACTTCGACACCGACGCCTACTTCAACGGCAAGGGCTTCGGCTTTGTTCGCCTGCAGCAGCTGGCAACCGAGCACCTTCTCGGCGCTCGCGG
>DASYMY010000370.1:0-3007 GCA_036008825.1 Glaciihabitans sp. | reverse complement strand
GTCTTCTCGCGCTTCGTGTGGCGGATGCCTCTACCGCCGGCCCCATCGTGACCGTGCTGGGGGCGGTAGTAGTGCTCGGATTTTTCCTGGTACCTCTGGTGGTGGGGGTTGAGGACACCATGGACCCCCGAAAGTTTGCGCTTTTTGGGGTGAGCACACCCCAGCTGTCTCGTGGGCTCGCCGTGGCGGCGCTGATCAGCGTGCCGTCGGTAGCGATCGCCCTGGTGGCGCTCGCGCAGGTGGTCACCTGGACTCGCGGGCCTCTGCCCACCCTGCTCGCCATCATTGGCGCCGTACTGATCGTCGTGACCTGCGTTGGGGGAGCGCGGGTGAGTGCCGCAGCTGCCTCGCTTGTGCTTTCCGGCCGCCGCGCTCGAGAGAGCGCTGCAACGGTTGGCATTGTGCTGGTGTTGCTGATGTCACTCGTGATCCTGTACCTACTCAACGTGGACTGGGCGCGCGAAGGCGCTGATGTGCTTGCCTCTGCCGCCGCGATTTTGGCCTGGACACCGCTGGGGGCGGCCTGGGCGGCACCTGCCGTTGCCGTTGACTCTCCCGGTACCGCCATCGTGGTTGTGCTGTTCGCCGCCGCCTTTGCTGCAGCGATCTGGTGGCTGTGGAGCGTGCTTGTTGCTCGACTCCTCGTCACCCCACAGCGTGAGGGTCGGGTGCGCACCTACCGCGGTTTGGGGTGGTTTGATCTCTTTCCCACCACACCGACCGGTGCTATTGCCGCGCGGAGCTTGACCTATTGGGCTCGGGATTCGCGGTACCTGATGTCGCTCATCGTGATCCCCATCGTGCCGTTTTTGATCATCATCCCGCTGATGTTCGTCGACATTGACCCGCTTTATCTGGCGATCATTCCTGTGCCAGTGGCTGCGCTCTTTTTGGGTTGGTCTCTACACAACGATGTGGCGTACGACAACACCGCCATCTGGGTCCACGTCGTTTCCGACACTCCTGGAGTGGCCGACCGATTCGGCCGCGCCATCCCCACCCTAATCGTGGGTATCCCGCTTCTTGTGCTTGGTTCATTCATCAGCGCCGCCATCGCCGGTGACGCCAGCATTTTGCCGTCCCTGTTAGGGGTGAGTATCGGAATATTGCTGGTGGGTGTCGGTCTTTCCAGTGTGATGTCGGCGCGGTTCCCGTATCCGGTTGTGCACCCAGGGGACAGCCCATTCACCAATCCTCAATCGTCGGGTACCGCGGCATCCCTCGTTCAATCGTTGTCGTTTCTGGCCACTCTGGTGCTTGCCTCTCCCGCTCTCATTTTTGGTGCGCTGGGGCTCTATGGTGACGACGGGTGGGCGTGGGCATCTTTTGCTGCGGGCGTGGGGATTGGCCTGATTGTGCTGATCGCTGGGGTGCGAGTGGGCGGCCGGATATTTGATGCGCGGGCGACCGATCTTCTTGCCTTCAGCATGCGAAACTAGTGCTATGAGCGATACCGATCACACTGGCGGCGGCACGTCCACGCTCGACCGCGAACTTGAAGAGCTGCTCAATAGCGAGCAGGTTGAAGAGGGCGACCACGAGCGCTTCTCGCACTACGCACCCAAAAACAAGATCATGGAGTCCGCGCTAAGCGGCAAACCGGTGCGCGCGTTATGCGGAAAGCTGTGGGTTCCCGGCCGCGACCCGGAAAAGTTTCCGATCTGCCCGACCTGCAAAGAGGTCTACGAGAAGATGAGCAAGTAGCTTCTAGCCATCAATTTGGTTGTACACGGTGGGGATCGCGGGCTCACCGCGGCTTAGTCGCATGGCCTGCCCCGGCAGCTCCGCAATGGCGGCCGCTCTGTGCTCGCGGGCGAGAGTCGTTCCTGCAGCGCCTCGGAAGCGCTCGGTGGCCTCGCCGTTCGTTATGAGCGGCACCATTAGAGGGCGCTGGTTGGGGGAGGCAGCAGGTGTGCCCCCAACGTAAATGGTCTCTTCCGTCGCCACCCCATTGGTCAAGGTGCGGAAGGCCGTTTTGGATCCGCCCACGCTGATTTTCGCGGCCGACTTCTTCGCAACAGACACCCAGTCCCCATCGCGGTTCTGGCGGGCCACCAACTTGTAGACCATGCCAGCGGCTGGGTGACGGGAACCAGTCACAACCGAAGTGCCAACGCCATACGAGTCCACGGGCGCCGCCCGGAGGGACGCGATGGTGTACTCGTCAAGGTCGTTGGTCACGGTGATGCGGGTGTTGCGGGCGCCAAGGCTGTCAAGCTGCGCGCGCACCGAAGCCACCAGAGTGGGCAAGTCACCACTGTCGATTCGGACGGCGCCCAGCTCAGTGCCTGCGACCTTGACGGCGAGGGCGACAGCCTCGGTGACGTCGTAGGTGTCCACCAACAGGGTCGTACCCGGTCCCATTGCTTCGACCTGCGAGCGGAATGCCTCCTCCTCACTCTCGTGCAGCAGAGTAAAGGCGTGGGCGGCAGTTCCCATGGTGGGGATGCCCCAGCTGCGCCCCGCTTCGAGGTTGCTGGTGGCGCTGAAGCCCGCAATGAACGCCGATCGGGCTGCGGCAACAGCCGCACCCTCATTGGCGCGCCGCGACCCCATCTCGGCCAACGGACGACCGTCGGCAACCGACACCATTCGGCTGGCAGCACTGGCAACAGCGCTGTCGTAGTTCAGCACACTCAGAATCAAAGTTTCCAGAACAACACTCTCGGCGAAACCGCCCTCAACAACCAGCAGGGGCGAGTTGGGGAAGTAGATTTCGCCTTCCTGGTAGCCGCGCACGGTCCCGGTGAAGCGGTAATTCGAAAGCCAGTCCACAGTTGCGGCCCGCACGATGGCGTTGTCGCTCAACCACTGCAGCTCAGCGTCGCCGAATCGGAAGTTGGCGATGAGATCAAGCAGCCGACCTGTGCCGGCAACGACCCCGTAACGGCGCTCGCCGGGCAGGCGGCGCGCGAATGCTTCAAACACACACTGATCGGTGTGCCGCCCACTTCCAATCGCGGCATCGATCATGGTCAGCTCGTAGCGGTCCGTCAGCAGCGCACTC
>DASYMY010000369.1:0-4949 GCA_036008825.1 Glaciihabitans sp. | reverse complement strand
GGAACATCGGTGATGACCCCCACCTTCCGGTACAACCCGGCCGTTCTGGCACAGGCCTTCGCCACCCTCGGCTGCCTCTACCCGGGGCGCATCATGCTTGGTGTGGGCACCGGCGAAGCACTCAACGAAATCGCCACCGGGTTTCGTGGTGCCGGTGCGCAGGACTGGCCAGAATTCAAAGAACGGTTCGCCCGGCTGCGGGAATCCGTCGCCCTGATGCGTGCCCTGTGGTCTGAAGACCGGGTCAACTTCGAAGGCGAGTACTACTCCACCCACGACGCCAGCATCTATGACCGACCCGACGGCGGAATCCCCGTTTACATCGCCGCAGGTGGGCCCGTTGTTGCCGGGTACGCCGGACGCGCCGGCGACGGATTCATCTGCACCTCCGGTAAGGGAATGGATCTGTACACGGAGAAGCTCCTTCCGGCGGTCGCGGCGGGAGCAGAAAAAACCGGGCGCGATGTGGGCGCCATTGATCACATGATCGAGATCAAACTGTCCTACGACACCGACCCGGATGCCGCGTTGGAAAATACCCGATTCTGGGCACCGCTGTCGCTCAGTAAAGAACAAAAGCACGACATCACCGACCCGGAAGAGATGGAACAAGCCGCTGACGCTTTGCCCATCGAACAGGTCGCGTCCCGGTGGATCGTTGGCTCTGACCCCGACGAAACGGTCGACAAGATCGGGCAGTACATCGATGCTGGCTTCAACCACCTGGTCTTCCACGCTCCCGGACACGACCAGCGCCGCTTTATGGCCGCGTTCGAGCGTGACATCGCACCCCGACTCAGGAGCCGAGCATGAGCGGATACTTTCGCGCCAAAATTGGCAGTCAAGATGTCGCTTTGCCTCTCGTGGAGGTCAACGACACCCTCACCATCGCGCTGTTGATGACCGTTGATCATGGGGTGCGGTTTATGGAAACCGCAGGCCGTGAACTGGCGGAGAAGTTGCGCGACAACGATCCAGAAGTTGTGGTGTCCGCAGCCACACTCGGAATCCCGGTCGCCATTGAAGTGACCCGTCATCTGGGCCTCGACGATTACGTCATTCTGCAAAAATCACCCAAAGTGCACCTGCGTGATGCTTTCCGTGAACCGGTGCGGGCTATCACCAGTGACACGGCCGGACATTTGCTGCTCGATCGTGCACGGGTCAGCGCCCTGACGGGGCGTCGTGTGGTTTTTGTTGATGACGTGATGTCGACCGGATCATCTGCGGCCGCTGCCCTGCGTCTGCTTGATGCTGCCGGCGCCATCGTGGTTGGGATCGGCGTTTTGCTGACCGAAGGCACCGATTGGGAGCACGTTCTGGGGGAGCGCGCTTCGCTCGTTCATGCCCTCGGTGCGATTCCTCTGTTCCCTACCCCGGAGCGTGCCGGTGCCTGATCTAAGCATTGGCTACGCGGCCATGCTTGAACAGTTTCACCCCACAGAAGCCGTCGCTCTCGCCGCATATGCGGAGAGCAAGGGGTTCTCCGGGGTGATGGCTGCCGACCACTTTCAACCCTGGGTGCCGCAGCAAGGGCAGAGCTCCTTTGTGTGGAACGTACTGGCGGCGATCGGCGAACGCACAACGGGTGACATGGGCCCAGGAGTGACAGCACCCACCTTTCGCTACCACCCGGCAGTGGTGGCGCAGGCAAGCGCAACGCTTGCCGCCATGTACCCCGGACGGCACTGGTTAGGTATCGGCTCAGGCGAAGCCCTCAACGAACACATTGTTGGGCAGTACTGGCCGGAAGCACCCGAACGCATCAACCGCATGTTCGAAGCCGTCGACATCATCAAAAAACTGTTCGCCGCCTCCCTCGCCGGTAAAGACACCAAACACTCCGGGGCGTTCTACAAACTGGAATCCACCCGGCTGTGGACCATGCCGGAGGTGGCCCCAGAAATTTTGGTGGCCACGGCCGGTCCTGTTACTGCCAAGCGTGCGGGCAAAAGTGTGGACGGGTTGATCACCGTTGGCGCACCGCCGGAGAAGATCGCCGCGCTCTTCTCGCGCTTCGACGAGGGCGCGCGCGAAGCCGGCAAAGACCCATCCCGGATGCCGAAAGGGCTCCAACTTCATCTGAGCTGGGCGCCAACCGATGAAGAAGCCACCCGCAACGCACTGGTGGAGTGGCCCAACGGCGGTATGCGCTTCCCGAAAAGTGACATCCGTTCCCCCTACGAAATGGAACAGATGGCCAAACTGGTGCGGGCGGAAGACTTTGACGGCCGTGTGGTCATCAGCTCCGACCCCGATGTGCACCGGGCATCCATCCAAAAATATGTTGACCTGGGATTCAGTCGGATCTACCTCCACAATGTTGGCCGCAACCAACGCGAGTGGATCGACATATTCTCCCGCGACGTTCTTCCCCAATTGAGGCGCTAATGCTCACCGTTTTTCCTGTCCCCGGCATCGGCGAAATCGTTGCAGGCGACAACCTGGCGACCATTATCGGCGACGCCATTGCGGCCCACATCACCGACGGCGACATCCTTGCAGTCACCTCAAAAATCGTGAGCAAAGCCGAGGGCCGTCAAATAGCGGCGGATGACCGTGAAGAGGCCATCACCACACAAACGGTGCGGGTGGTTGCCAGCCGTAGCCACAGCAACGGTGTCACGCGTATTGTCGAGAACCCGCTGGGTCTGGTGATGGCCGCGGCAGGGGTGGACTCCAGTAACACCCCTGACGGCGTTGTGCTGCTGCTGCCGGTGGACCCGGACGCCACGGCGGCTGCCTTGAGAGACGCATTTGCCGCGCGTTTTGGCATCCGCATTGGTGTCGTGATTACCGACACGGTTGGGCGGGCCTGGCGGCAGGGGCAAACCGATATTGCCATTGGAGCGGCCGGCGTGCGTGTACTCGACGACTTGCGAGGAACGACCGACACCATGGGACGGCGGATGGACGTCACCGTTGCCGCCGCCGGAGATGAAATTGCCGGAGCCGCCGACCTGGTCAAAGGAAAAACGAGCGGCAACCCCGTCGCCATTGTGCGTGGGCTGCCGCACCTTCTCAGTGATTCCGTAGAGCAAAACGCGCGCTCTCTGGTGCGGCCCGCCGCCGAGGATATGTTCCGGCTGGGCAGCGATGAGGCCTACGCTGAAGGATTCACGGCAGGCGTCGCCTCGGTTGAGGATCCCACCGAATGAGCGCCGACTGGATCCTGGTGATTCCCGTCAAAGGCACGGCGGGAGCAAAGTCGCGTCTCGGCGGAGACCCTGAACACCGCAGTGCTTTGGCGCAGGCAATTGCCGTTGACAGCGTTGCCGCTGCCTCTGCCGCTACTGCTGTCGCGAGACTGGTCGTTGTCACAGACAGTGCCGTTGCACCAATCTTTGAGGCGCTCGGCGCCGAGGTCGTTGTCGACGCTGGAAACGGACTCAACGCAGCAGTCCGTCAGGGCATCCAGTACGCACAGAGTAGCCCGCACGGACAAACTAATGGGGCACAACGCATCGCCATCCTGCTTGGTGATGTTCCCGCCCTACAGCCCGAGGAACTCTCCGCAGCACTCGACGCGGCAGCCGCCCACACCCTGGCGGTGGTACCCGACGCCGACGGAGACGGCAGTGTGCTGATCACGGCTACGGCCGGAGCGGAACACCACCCGTCGTTTGGCGCAGACTCCTTCGCCGCCCACAGTGACGCCGGGTACGTTGCTCTAACTGTGCCAGCCAACTCCGGTTTACGGCGTGACGTTGACACCCTCGACCAGCTCCGCGCACTCGACCCCACCTGTGTGGGTCCACGCACCGCCCTACTGCTTGACAGCGTGGGCGGTAGCAATGGCGTCAGCGGCCAGCTGGCTGCTGGTGTCACTATCGCGCATCCATAACGGCACCACCCGCGCCTCAATACCCGCCGCTGCGATTCTCGCCGCGCTGTCGGCATCCGCCTCATCAATCAGCCAGGCATTCAGCAACCCGTCCGCCGACCGCGCACCATAGTGCTCAGCAACAGCGGCCGCATCGGTGTCAACACCCACGGCCGACAGGCAAGCATCCGCCATTCCGCGCACCACAGCGCCACCAATAATGGGGGACACACCAACAATTGGGGCGGATGCCTCACGCAGAGCCTCCCGCATCCCCGGGATGGCAACAATGGTGCCAATCGAGACGATGGGGTTCGATGGGGCGATCAGAATCACATCGGCGGATGCCACAGCTGCGGCAACTTCCGCGGTGATGGTGGCGGCCTCCACCCCGTTCTGTACAAATTCGCGGGCGGGTAGTGCTGCACGGTGGCGGGTCCACCACTCTTGGAAGTGCAGGCGGTCCCCGTCAACAACAACGTGGGTTTCGACCTCGGAGTCGGTCACCGGCAGCAGGGTCACCCCCAGATCCCAGCGCGCGGTCAGCCTTGCGGTGATCTCCGTCAACGTCAGGCCGTCCCGCAGCAGCGCAGTGCGAGCAAGGTGGGTACCAAGATCAAGATCACCGAGGGTGAACCACGGCCAACCAACACCGTAGGCGCGCAACTCTGCGCTGACCCGCTCCGATTCGCCCACACGGCCCCACCCACGGACCTCATCGTTGGCTCCGGCGAGGGTATACATAATTGAATCGAGGTCGGGCGCAATGCGCACCCCGCTCATCCACATGTCGTCGCCCGTGTTGACAACGGCAGTGATCGTCGCCGTGGTTCCGCCACTGCCGTCGGGGTGAGTCATCCGCGCCCACGTTCTCACTCCACGCAGAAAACGGGCGCCACCGACGCCTCCGGACAACACCGTGATTCTCATAGAAGTCAACGCTAACGGCTTGCCGAGGCGGTTTCGCGCGCGCCCCAGATTCGGGGGTGTCAGCGAATTCGCAGGTCATCCGTAGGGGAGTGTCTGGCAGACTCGGAAAGGTGAACTCATTCCCGGCGAAGTTCGAACCGGGCCATGCGGATGTTTCCCTCTCCGATGCGCCCCCCATGTCCGACGGCGATTTCCT
>DASYMY010000368.1:0-7461 GCA_036008825.1 Glaciihabitans sp. | reverse complement strand
GGGCCGTGGGAGTGGGACGTAAAAAGACTGGTCGCCAGTTTCGAGATAGCCGGTCGTGTGCTCGGGTTTACCGATCAGGAGCGACATACGACCTTGCGCGCAGTTTGTCGGGGTTACCGCGAGCGTATGCGCGCGAACGCTGAGTCGAATGTGCTGAGCGCCTGGTACGACCGGTTGAGTGCCGAGCAGCTCACAGCCTGGGTGCGTGAAGAACAAGAGGCGCAACGGCTCACCAAAAAGCATGTCGCCCGCGCCGAGAAAGCCCTCGCGAGCGCTACTGCACGAGACAGCGTGCGGGCGCTATCTAAACTCGCCGAGATCGTCGACGGTCGGCTCAGTATTCGGGCGGATCCGCCGCTGATCGTGCCACTGTCGCAAATTGAGGGCCCTGCGCGCACTCGTGACCAGGATGAAGCGACAGTGCGGCGTTTGTTGGCGGGTTACCAAACGACGTTGCTGCATGAAAACCACCCCATTGCAGAGTTTGAGTTTCTTGACATGGCTCGCAAGGTAGTGGGGGTTGGCAGCGTGGGAACCCGTGCGTGGATCATTCTTCTGCGCGGACGAGACAACTCCGACCCTCTTTTTTTGCAGGCCAAGCAGGCGGAGGCATCCGTTGTGGAAAAGTTTCTGTCCCCCGGTCAGTACTCGGATCAGGGAGAACGGGTGGTGCGCGGTCAGCGTCTGATGCAGGCATCGAGTGATATTTTTCTCGGCTGGCAGCCGGTGGAGGGGTTCGACGGCATAGTTCGGTATTTTTACCTCCGCCAATTGCAGGATTGGAAAGGGTCCGTCAACGTCGACGCGATGGGGCCCGAAGTGGCTCGGGTGTATGCACGAATTTGTGGTGAAACGCTCGCGCGGGCGCACGCTCGGTCGGGGGACCGGGTTGCGATAGCCGCCTACCTGGGTTCGGGTGACCAATTTGACGAAGCGTTGGAGCGGTTCGGTCAGGTGTACGCCGATCAAAACGAGCAAGACTACGCGGCGTTCTGCTCAGCGATTGGGTCGGGTCGGCTCAGCACTATGCCATCGGTGTGACCGAATTGGTCGTCAATCTTTCATGCCCGTCGGGTGATTTTTGGGCTGTAAGGCTCGCTCAGCATTGCTTTCACCACCGTTGCGGAGACGATATGAGGAACTCATGACAGATCTGGCACAGTCCGAGCTACTTCGGCGAATCGATGAACTTGAGGCTCAGAACCGGCAATTGCGTGAACATCAGGTGGTGCGCGACGCAACGTACGAGCAGCCAGTAGCGCAGCCGGTTCCTCGGTGGAAACAACGCAGCAAAGCCTGGACCCTGTTGGCCGTTGTTCTGATTACGCTGGGCGCAGTACTGGCCCCGATGGCCGTGGTCGCCTCGTGGGGACGGCTTGTCCTGACCGACACTGACCGGTTTGTCGCCCAGTATGCTCCGCTCGCGGACGACCCACAGGTACAAGCATTCGTTACCGACCAAGCGGTAATTGCCATCAACGAGCGGGTTGATATATCTGGGATCACCAACGAGGTGATCGATGGCATCACCGCGCTCGGTACGGGACCGCGCGCCACCGAAGCGTTAGAACTTCTGAAGGGGCCCGCGGCGTCAGGCATCCAGTCCCTGATTCGCAATGGAGTGACTACTTTTGTGGCGTCGGATGCGTTTGCCAACGTGTGGGCGTCGGCGCTGAGAATAAGCCATACCCAGGCCACGGCCACGTTGGCGGGCGACCCCAACGCGGCCATCACAGTGGGTCCGGAGGGAACAATAGGCATTCAACTGGCGCCCATCATTGACGCGGCTAAAACAGCGTTGGTCGATCAGGGGATAAGCCTTGCCGCACAGATTCCCTCGATCGATCGCACGATCGTCGTGGCGGAGTCAGAGGCACTTCCGACAGCGCAAGTGGCGTATCAGCTGGTGCTGCTGGCGGGTGTGTGGTTGCCGTGGGTGGCGATCCTGCTGCTCGCGGCGGGTGTGCTGGTGGCACGGCGCAGAACAATTGCCTTAATCTGGGCGGCGGTCGCGCTGGGCTTGTCGATGGCCGCCACTGGTGTGGCACTGGCCGTGGGCAACGTGGTGGCGACGAGCTCGGCAGGACCGGCCGCAGTGCCGTCGGATGTCTCCAGCCTTCTGTACGAGACTGTCGCCAGCGACATGAGAGCAACCTCGGTTGCCGTGATCGTTCTGGCAGTGGTGGTTGCGCTCGTTGCGTGGCTCGCCGGACCGTTTGAGATTCCACGCAAATTGCGTGCCCTCGCCAACGACGGCTCGGCACAGGTTCGCGAGGCGGCGGAGAGACGAGACATCACTACCGGGCGTGTCGGAGTGTGGGTGTACCGTCAGCGCCGACTGCTGCGGGTTGCGGTGGCCGTTATTGGGGCGGCCATCGTGTTGTTTGTGAGACCGCTCACCCCGGCCCTTACACTGTGGACGCTAATCGGTGCTGTGGTTGTTCTCGCGATCATCGAAATCGTGGCACGACCGGATTCCAACGAAGAGCTCGCCCGCACCGAGCGTGCGGAGCCGGTAGAGCACACCGAACATGCTGAGCCGGCGGTAGTAAGTGGCAACGATCTCGCGGCAACGTCCACGCCGAGCTCGCCTTAGGAATTGCGCACGCAGCGAAAACCAATGTGGCTCATTCCCGTGTCGACCATTTGAGGTCGTCGGGCGGCAGGGCGGTATCGCTGACAATAACTATCCGCGCACAGGAACGAGCCACCTTTGACAACCCGGCGGGGCACCGCAAAGGGTTGCTGGGAATCAACGCTTGTCGCCTGCGCCCCACCGGGAGGATCAACGGGCACACAGCAGCTGTCATTAGGGATATGACCCCCATACCAATCTGAGGTCCATTCCCAGACATTGCCCGCCATGTCATAGAGGCCGTACCCATTAGGCGCAAAGGAGCCCACCGGGGCGGTTGTCCCGTAGCCAGCATCGGCCCGCCACGGAAATTCACCGTGCCAATAATTCGCCAATCGTTGGTGTGCGCCCTCAGGCGCAGACCCCCATGAATACTCGTTCTCTTCCAACCCGCCGCGTGCCGCAAACTCCCACTGTGCTTCCGTGGGAAGCTGCGACAGCGACCACTCCGCATAACTTGTGGCGTCCTCGTACGCAATGTGCACAACGGGATGATCGGGCCTATCCCCAATAGTCGACCCGGGGCCAAACGGACGCCGCCAATTTGCGCCGGGAGTCCACGCCCACCACTGACTGAGGTGCCGCAGGTCGACTGGCCCGGTTGTTCCCGTAAACACCATCGACCCGGCAACTAAATTCTGTGCAGGTGCGCCCGGAAAATCGACCGGGTCAAGCGGTCTCTCCGCCACGGTCCGATATCCGGTTGCCCTGACAAAACGGGCAAACTCCCGATTTGTCACCTGCTGCGCGCTGATGAAAAAACCTGCCACTTGCACTCGATGAGCGGGCGCTTCCTCCGGATAATGCGCATCTGAACCCATTACAAATTCGCCACCATCAATCCACACAAAATCTGTATCAATCGTGGGGGCGGATGCCTCTCGCCGCAGCTTAATCGCCGCCCGCGAGGAAGGATTGAAGCTTCTCCACAGCCTGATCAACACTGAAGGTTGCAGCGCGTTGTCGCGGCGGGAACTCGTGAAAAGTCGCCAGGAACTGCGCGACAAGGCTTTGCGCGGCGAAAAGCAAAAAGGCGTTTCCCACCACCCAATCGAAGTACGTGTTTGAGGTGATATCGGCACGCTCGAACGGGTCAGTTCTGAGATTAAAAATCTTTGGAACACGGAGCACCACAAATGGGTCAAACCACACCTGCAGTGTTCCCTGCACGCGTTGCTCCATAAACACCACTTTCCAGTTGTGATAGCGCACAGCGAGCACATCACCGTCGTCGGAGACGTACACAAGTCCTTTGCGGGGGCTCTCCTCGACTTCTCCCGTCAGGTAGGGCAACAGGTTGTAGCCGTCAATGTGTACGCGATATTCACGATCTCCCAGAGTCTTGCCCTTCGTGAGCTCGTCAACAGTTGACGTGTCGCCCGCGGCAGCCAGGAAGGTGGGTAGCCAATCGTGGTGCTGAACAATTTCATTGGAGACGACACCTGCGTCAATATGTCCAGGCCACCGAATGAGTTCGGGAATTCGGAAGGCCCCTTCCCAGTTGGTGTTCTTTTCACTTCGGAACGGAGTCATCGCACCGTCAGGCCAGGTGTTCATATGAGGCCCATTGTCGGTTGAGTAAATGACGATGGTGTCGTCGGCGATACCCAGCTCATCGAGCTGATCCAAGAGAGTCCCGACGAGATTGTCATGGTCGATCATGGTGTCGTGGTACTCCGACTGCCACCGCCCCGCCTGCCCAACACTGTCCGGTTTCGGGTGGGTTCGGAAGTGCATATGGGTGGTGTTCATCCAGACGAAGAAGGGCGTACCGTCGCTATTCGCGCTGTCGATGAAGCCTTGGGCGGCGGCAGCGAATTCGTCGTCAATGGTTTCCATGCGCTTTCGGGTGAGAGGACCGGTGTCTTCGACCCGTTGCTTACCTCGCGGGCCGTATCGCCCGTCGACTGTGTCGTCGGCTGCGTCTGTAGCCCAGGAGTGGATCACCCCGCGCGGTCTGGCTTGGGCGTTGAATTCCGGAAATTGCTCGATTGGTGGCCAGTCGGCGGCCTCGGGCTCTTCCTCTGCGTTCAGATGGTAAAGGTTGCCGAAAAACTCGTCGAAACCGTGCACCGTGGGCAAAAAGGCGTTCTTGTCGCCGAGGTGATTTTTCCCAAATTGCCCAGTTGTGTAACCCTGCTCTTTGAGCACAGTCGCAATTGTGGGGTCTTCGGCCCTCAGCCCGAGGTCGGCACCCGGCATACCCACTTTGCTCAACCCAGTGCGCAGAACACTTTGGCCGGTAATGAACGATGAGCGCCCCGCAGTGCAACTCTGCTCGCCGTAGGAATCCGTGAAGCGCATCCCCTCGTCAGCGATCCTGTCGATGTTCGGCGTCCGGTACCCCATTAGCCCGTCGCTGTAGCAGCTCAGGTTGGTGATACCAATGTCGTCTCCCCAGATGACAAGAATGTTTGGTTTGCCGTCAGGCATCACGGTCTCCTCGCTATTGGCGCTCGGTACGCCCGCGGACGTCTGGCGCTCGTACTGCATTTGGATGAATGAAGCGGCCTACGGCGGTCACGGCCTACGGCACAAGGACCGTACCGTCCACCTGAAACCTGCGGCATCACCTTCGACGGGTGATGCTTGCCGCCCCACATGTTCCATAGGCTCCTCGCGATGCGATGCACCAGACGAATGGGAGTGCGAAGTGACTGATTTCGAGCACGGACCGGTGGAGCTGTACGTCATCGGGTTCTCCACTGAGCGGCCCGGCACCGGAGTTGTCGACGCCATTGCGGACCTAGTCCAGTCGGAAACAGTCATGCTTTTGGATTTGGTGTTTGCGCGGCGGTCTCAGGATGGCGAGCTGACGATTATCGAGCTGGATGAACTTACCGCCGAGTATGGTCTCCCCGAACTCAACTCTGACGAGCTGGGGCTGATCGGCGAAGAAGACATCAACGAGCTGACAGACACAATTGAGCCCGGCGCGTCCGCGGCGCTGCTGATCGTCGAGCACGCGTGGGCTCGGGAATTTGCCGAGGCAGTTTTTCGGGCGGACGGCCGTGTGGTCGACACCCTGCGGATACCTGCCGCAGATATCAACGCCATGATCGACGCGACGGCCGCGTAACCATTAGCAAGACCGGGAGGAAAAAATTATGCTTCGTCGCCGAGTAGGGCGTGGGGGACTGGTGCGAGCTGCAGCCACCACCGCCGTTGTCGCAGGAACAGCGTCAGCAGTCACCGGGAGAATGGAGAACCGCCGGGCCGATAAGGCGCAAACAGAGGCGGATGCACAGGCCTACCGGGAGCAACAATATGCGCCGCCGCCACAGCAGTACGCCCAGGCAGCACCGGTTTCCGCCCCCGAGGCATCCGCTCCATCTGGTGACAGCGATCTGATTTCACAACTAAAAGAGCTGGGAATGCTCCATTCCCAGGGCATCCTGTCGGATGAAGAATTCGCGAGCGCCAAGAAGACGCTACTCGGCTGAGAAATGCTTGTGCACATGGCCGACACCCGTTTAGATGAGCGCTATGAACGTTCTGACAGTCACCGTGAACCTTCCGGTGAGCGATCTCGCCGCATCCGAAAAGTGGTACCGACAGGTTTTTGATGACGCGGGGCCGAGCATCACGCCGGTGCCTGGCATCATCGAGTTTGTTGTTGGCCCCGTGGAACTGCAGCTGAGCGTCGACCCCGTCGAGCGCTCTGGCGCATCAGTGATTGTGCGGTTCGGAGTTGACGACGCCCCTGCCGCTCATCAGCGGATGTCCGAGTTGGGGATAGCAGTGGGGGAGCTTGAGCATGTGGAAAACGTGGTCGACTACTTCGACTTTGCGGATCCTGACGGAAACCAACTCAGCATCTACTCGATGGCGTAGTAGCACAGTGCCAATCCACCCCAGCACTGGAGCGCTGCAATGAGCTTTGACGATGACCCGATGGCCGCCGGAAACGGGTCGTCAACCAGCTCGTCCAGATCGACACTCGAACCAATTGATCTTGCCCCCTCCATCCCCAGAATCCTTCTATTCGCCAGTTTGTGTGTTGCGTTTGTTGCGGTGGCAGTCGGTATGTTGGCCTCGAGCCCTACCTTCTTCCAAGCCTTTATCGCGGTTTTTGGTATTGCATTCTTTGGCGTCGGCGGCCTGTGGGCCTTGGCGAAAGTGGCACGGGAGCAAACCGGTCTGCGGCTCTCCCCTGACGGGCTCCACCCGATTTCTGGGGGAGTAATCCCGTGGGCGGACGTTGAGCATGTGGGGTCAGGCAAAACCGCCGGCACCACGATCATCGGCATCCGCCTGCGTTCGTACAACGCATATGTCGCGTCCCTCACTCCCGCGCAGATCAGTCTCGCCCTGCGAGCATCGACTGTTGCAAAGCGATTCGGTGCGGTTACGGCTCCGTTTTCTCGTGGACAACGCGGTGGGTTTGAAGCGCTTGCCTCGCTCCCGCACACGAAAGAGGGAGTGGCGGCACAATTGTGGTGGTCCCGCACTCAGACCGGCGGATTCGATGTGTCGTTCTCGCCTCTTCTCTTCAAAGGCGGAGCGCCTCGGGTGGTCAGCGCCATCACGGAATACCAGGCTGCCTGGATGGCCCACCGGAGGTGACCATGCTTAAGTCAATACAACAAGGACGCACGGCGGAGCACCTCGGTCATCCCGCAGTCGCGTCGGTTTGCTGGACAGGGCAGGTTCCGCCGGGCACGGTAGCGAGCTCAAAATGCCACATTTCATTGCTGTAGATCTGACACAACCCAAAGTTGGCACCGTGTTGGCTGAGCCAGCTATTCGCATCGGTGTACCCGATGTCCACAGCGTTCCCGGTGACGTGTGCCGACAGCTCGGGCGTGCTGACCCACTTGCGTGCC